>CAMWPE010000019.1 GCA_947176055.1 uncultured Desulfovibrio sp. | reverse complement strand
TCCTTGCGAAGCGAGGATCTCGCGGGCCATGCGCTCTGGCGCCGCTATGGAAAAATCTATATACATTGGTTCCGTTTGATTGACATAAGTCAGCAGGGAATTGTTGCTGACCAGGTTGCCGGGCGTAAAGTTTTCCTTGCTGCTATAACCTGAAACCGGCGAAGTTACCTGGCAATAATCGAGATTGATCTGGGCCTGGCGCAATTCCGCTCTGGCCGATTCGTAGGCCGCGCGCGCCGAATCCCGCTCGCGTTGCGACACCGCGTTCTTTTCATAAAGAGGACGGACCCTTTTCCATTCCCTTTCGGCGTTTACATACTGGGCCTGCGCCTGCTCCATCCTGGCTTCGTATTGATCGCGCTCCAGCTGGAAGAGCAGTTGACCTTCCTTAACAAAATCGCCCTCGTGATAGAGCCTTTTTTCAATTATCGCCTCTACTCTGGAGCGGACTTCGACTGATCTGGAACCCGAGGCCTGCGCCTGATAAGCCGCGTCCCAGGGAACGTCGGCCTTTTCGACCTGATACACCGCCACCGGGGGCGCCATCGCACCCCGCTGTTGATCCCCTTTTTGTTCGCAAGCTCCAAGGAAAAAAGCGACAAGCAAAAGCGGGTGAATTACATATTTAAAATTCATGCTATTCTCCAATGCGCGCGACGCGCTTTTTCCAGGGAATGCCGACGGTCGGCGTTCGGGACGCGACAGTCCCGAATCCGGATCCGGGAATGCGGAACCGCGAGCGTCTTCGCGACGCGCGAAGGTTCGCGGGCGCCCGGAGAGGCGAATAATTTTTTGATCCGCTTTTTTTAAAACAATTTGTAAGCGATTGCAATACAACGCGAAAAGAACGAACCGGATGCGACCCTCCCGAATCGTCAAGGATTCCGAATGGTTATGGGGACGATATAAAAATGGGTAAGCTATTGAGAATATTGAATAAAATTATTCAATATTCTCCGGTTCGAGGGACGAGCGAATTTGTCTTGTCTTGCGCGAGCACATGCGCAAGTACGCGGTCCACCAGGCCGCCGATTTCAAAAGTTGGACCCGCTCGAATTTCTGTTTTTCGTCGTTATGTCTGTACGCGGTGATCTCGAGGGTTTTTTCGGCGCCGCCGTCGCCGTAAAACACTATGCGCAGGGCCGCCTTCTGAACGGTTCGCAGGGCGTCGCTTGTGAAACTGGAAATTGTCGCGTCGGCTATTTCCGTCGCCCGCAGGGACAGGGTGAGCTGTTCGGAATTTTCGGAAATTTCATGCGGCTTCCCGTTGATCATGAAATCGATGCGGGCCAGATTCGCCATGTTGATCCGGCTTTTGTTAATGACTTTTGTCTGTTTAAGCATCCGGTAATAAAAGAGGCCTTTTTCTTCGGACGCGCCGATGATGACGGTCGTCTGCAGATCCGGCGAAAATACTCCGAGGACGGCGGTCATGCCGGAATCTTCCGCGATTTCTTTCTTTTCCTGAGCGACGGCCAGAAGGACTCGCCGCGATTTTTTTCTGGTTTCGAAGAAGAGATAGGCCAGGAAGAGAATCAGCGCGGCGGTTAGGGCGTATTCCATGCTTGTTCCTTGTCTTCGCGCCGCGGGACGAGAGCTCGTCTATCTCCCGCTTCGCGAAGAGGCTATTCGTTCCAGTTCAGTCTTTTGGTCGTTCCGTTTCGCGCGGCCAGCATCTGGGCGACGACGCCCACCGCCAGTTGCTCCGGCGTTCGCGCTCCGATATTCAGGCCAATGGGACAGCCAATGGCGGCAAGCTCCGCGTCGGGCGCGCCCTCTTCCCTCAATCTGGCGAAAATTTCGTTTTTAAATTCGCCTTCCGCGTAGAGACCCAGATACGCCGCCTCGCTCTCCAGACATTGCGAGAGGATATCGACGCAATCCTCCAGTCCGTCGCAAAAAATGCAGACGAAATAATCGCGATCAACGCGACATTCCGACGCGAAACGCTCGTATCCCGGCAAGCGGATAATTTGCTCTTCCGTAGCGTATTCCGGCGCCCTCTCGTCATCGAGCAGAGCGAACTCCAGAATAAAACCGCAGGCTTCGGCCAGTTTTCCCAGTTCGTCGACCATGAGACCATGCCCGCAGATCAGGACGACGGGATGCTCCGGGATTTCCGGAAGGACGGGTTGCTCTTCCGGCTCCGTCTCCGGCGGCTCCGCGGGCGCGGACGTCCTGGGCAAGCTTCCGTCAAGCACGGGATCGATGGCTTCGTCAATGTCGCTTCTATTTTTAGGCATCGCTTTTATCCTCCGAATAGCCGCAACTTTGTTTGGGGCAGACCAGCTTTTCGCCGTCGCGCGTTTTTTTGTCCAACAGGTAAGGGGAGCCGCAACGGGGACAGGTTACAGGGACGGGTCTTTGCCAGAGCGCGAAATCGCAGGCGGGATATTGATCGCAGGCGAAAAAGACTTTTCCCCTTTTGCTGGTTTTTTCCACCATTTGCCCCTTGCCGCATGCGGGACAGAGGACTCCGGTGGAGAGCGAGGCGGTGTAAGAGCAGTCCGGATAACCGGAGCATGCTATAAACCTGCCGCCGATTCTGGATCTTTTTACCAGGAGATCCTTTCCGCATTTGGGACATTCGCCGGCTTTTTCGAATTTCGGCGGCTCTTTTTCCATTATGGCCACCTGTCCCTGCTCGTCGCGGGAAAAATTGCAGGTAAACGAGCATTCGGGATAGCCGCTGCAGGCGAGAAAATCGCCCGCTTTGCCAAATTTGATTAATAGCGGGCGCGAGCATTGGGGACACGGCAGCCCCGCGGGAATTCCTTTTTTGACGCTGGCCATATTCTTTTGCGCCGCGTCCAGGGTCGGATTAAAATCCGCCGCGAATTCGGTGAGGAGGTCGATCCAGTTTTCGGCTCCCTCGGCGACCTTGTCCAGACCTTCCTCCATTTTCGCCGTAAAACCGGCGTCCATGAGCCTTTGAAAATGGGTTACCAGCTGATCGCAAACAACTCGTCCAAGATCCGTAGGGGCGAGTCTTTTATCCTCCAGTTTTACGTACTCGCGATCCAGCAGGGTGGAGATAATGGCCGCGTAGGTGGAGGGACGGCCTATGCCCTTGTCCTCCAGTTCTTTGACCAGGGTAGCTTCGCTGTAACGGGCCGGCGGTTGCGTGAATTTTTGCGCGAATTCCAGTTTTTCCAGTTTCAGGACTTGTCCCCTGGTCAGGGGAGGCAAATCCGGCGTCTCGTCAGCGGAATTTTTAGGCATAACTTTAAGATAACCATCGAAGATAACCTGCTCTCCTTTAGCCCGCCAGAGGCTTTCGCCGCATTCGATGAGAACCAGGGTCTCGTTAATCCTCGCCGCGGCCATCTGGGAAGCGATGAATCTGGTCCAGACGAGTTTGTAAATATTATATTGATCAGGGGCCAGGAAATCCTTGATCATTTCGGGCGCGATGGACGCGTCCACAGGCCGGATAGCTTCGTGAGCGTCTTGAGCCGATTGTTTTGCCTTGTATACGCGCGGCTTCGGGGGGAGATATTCCTGGCCGAATTGATCCAGAATAAAATTTTTCGCCGCGGCCCGCGCTTCGTCCGAGACGCGGGTGGAGTCAGTGCGCATATACGTTATCAACGCCGTTAAGCCGCGATCGCCCAGCTCGACGCCCTCGTACAGTTTCTGCGCTATCTGCATGGTTCTTTTCGCCGAATAGCCGTGTTTCTGGTTGGCGGCTTGCTGCAGGGTCGAGGTTATATAGGGAGGTTGCGGCGAGCGCGATTTTTCTTTCGATACCGCCTCCGCTACGACAAAAGGTTTGCCCTTGATCGACTCGCGGAATGCGTCGGCCTCCGCCGCGCTGGCTATTTCGATCTTTTTCCCTTTGTCCTTGAACAGCTCCGCCTTGAAAACGGGAGGCTTCTCCGCCGCCAGCAGAGCGTGAAAGGGCCAGTATTCCTTCGGGATAAAAGCCTCCCTTTCTTTCTCCCGGTCCGCGATGAGGCGCAGCGCGACGGATTGCACGCGTCCCGCGGAAAGTCCCCTTTTTATAGTTTTCCAGAGGAGAGGAGAAATTTTGTAACCTACCAACCTATCGAGAATACGACGGGCTTGCTGGGCTTCGAATAGGTTCTCGTCCAGATCGCGGGGGTGCTCTATGGCGTCCAGCACCGCGCGCCTGGTAATTTCATTGAACTGGATGCGCTTGATTTCCCGGGCCTGATCGCGGATAAGCTCGGCCACATGCCAGGCTATCGCCTCGCCTTCCCTGTCCGGATCTGGAGCCAAATATACTATATCAGCTTTCGCCGCGTCCCTGCGCAAAGCGTTGACAACATCCCGTTTATTATCAATAATTTCATACTGCGGGGCGAAGCCGTTGCCTTCGTCGACGCCCAGGCTTTTTGACGGCAAATCCCGCACATGCCCCACGCTGGCCGTAACTTTATAATCATTGCTTAAAAATTTTCCGATCGTTTTTACTTTCGCTGGCGATTCAACTATAATTAACTGTCTGGCCATTCCGTCCTCGCGCGGATCAATAGTCGTTTTTGCCGAAAATACTTTATCTGGCGATAAGGTCAAGTCTCCGGTTTGTCCAGCTCCGGGACGCGCGAAAAGGATGGAAGATCTCCCGGCGCGTCGCGCAGGGCGCCAAAATTCGGTGGGAGGAAATTATGCGCGCATGGATAAAAAGTCTGGTTTTGCCGGCGTTTTTCGTTTTTCTGGCAATGGGCGGATGCGCGCGCTCCGGCGAGGAAGGGCCGGACGGGAGCGTGGAAAAATATCATTCCGGCAGTCTCTTCATGTCCATAAAAAGGGATGTGCCCCGCGTCATTTATATCGACGCGCGCGATCCTTCGGGGCCCCTCTCCGTCACGCCGGAGGAGATTATCGACGCTATCCGGAGCGAAAACTTCGAGATTACCGATTCGCCCAGTAAGGCCGGCTATATATTGCATATCAATATAATCAAGGACGGCAAGGTTGATCCGCGCGTTTTCCAGGACCTGGTCCGCGCTGGCTACGGGGGCGAAGCGAATTTTTCAGGCTCCGGAGCCAGGGCGCTCCTGGCCGACATGATTCTGGTTCAGCGCAATGTGCCTACGGCTAAACGTCCCTCTCGCGAAAGATTGCAAAATATTTCCGCGCGCAACGCTCTCGATAGCGGCCAGACGCGCGTGGGCTTGCTTCTGGAGGGCGACGACGCTCCGGCCAACGATCGCCTTTTTTATTCTGCCTTGGCGGAGGAGTTGCGAAACGTCCTGACCCCCCATAGCGAAGATTAAAAAACTTGCTCATCGAGCGGGGAAGCTGGATCCGAGTTTCGCGGGGCCGGTTTTCCCCCCGGCCTTTAATTGCCGACTAAACGCTCTCTGCGGATCCTTGCCGGACCCGATCCGGATCTATTTCCGTCTCCCGCCGTCATCCCACTGATCGTCGCTATTCTGACAAAAGCTGACTCGCGACCCCCGAAATCCCGCCGCTCGCCGCTTATAAGCGCGTGGCATTATATTTGCTTGCGCATAGTCGCAGACAGACGCTTTTTTTGATTCCGCGATTATCGCGCCGATCGCTCAAGTTTGCCCGCGTCGCGAACACCCGATTTTTTGTTCGCGCGGCGGATAAGAAAAATTTATTACGAGAAAAAGATAGTCAAGAGATCCGCTATGAACGTCGCGAGTCGCCGTTCATTCCAGGAGGATAATATGTCCCAGCCTACTATTTCAATGCCCGCGAGCGACGCGAAAACTTCCCGCCTCTCCGCTCGGACATCCAGGGCAAAGACCGCGACCGGCGCCTCCTTCGCGTCCGTCATGGATCGGGAAAGGGAAGCGCAGAACAGCTCGGGGAGCAAAAACGCCGAATCCGCCGGAAAAATCCAGTCGCCGGCCGGCCGGACGACCTTGTCCGCCGGAATACCGTTGCGCGGCTCCCTTCTAGCCGGCCGCTCTCCCAACGATATGTTGCGAATGCAAACATTCAATACGCCCGCGCGCTCCGCCGCGAGCGCCAACCTGGACTCGGCCGCTAATCTGCGGACCATAGCCGCGGCGGACAACGGCCGCGGTTTCGCGCTGAATAAAACCGATTATATCCGGACGGCCCCGCGCGTCGACAGAGTCGAGCGGGCGACTTCGTCCCGCAAGCGTCAGAATGTCGACTCCTCCGGGCTGGGCAAATTGTCCGCGAAATTCGAATCCGGCTCGGACGGCATCGCCGCCATAGGCTACGATAGCACGGGCGGCACGTCTTATGGCAAATACCAGATCGCGTCCAAGGTAGGCAGCATGAAATCATTTCTGGCATTCCTCGATAACGAGGCGCCAGATCTCGCCAGCCGTCTGCGCAAGGCCGGTCCGGCCAACACTGGCTCGCGACGGGGAGCGATGCCCAACGAGTGGCGCGCCATAGCGAAGGAACAACCGGAGCGATTCGAGCGGCTCCAGGAAGCCTATATAAGCGAAACCCATTATAAACCCGCCTTGAGCGCCATCGCCGAAAATACGGGCATCGACGCGTCCAATCTTTCGGCGGCCATGCGCGAGGTTATCTGGAGCACCGCCGTTCAACACGGTCCCGCGGGGGCGGCGCGCATTTTCGCCAAGGCCGATTCCATGAGCGGAGCCGCGAAAGAAGCTTCCTACGAACGCAAGATGATAACCAATGTATATAATGTGCGCGCCGGACAATTCGGCTCCTCCACCCAACAAGTGCGGGACGCGGTGCGCGGCAGATTCCGCGAGGAAAGACAAATGGCCTTGAGCATGCTCAATGGTCAGGGCGCGGCCAAAGTGGCCTGATGAATGGGCGGAAACGTACTATTATGCAATTTGACGCGGCTTGGCGATCTGTTGCAGACGCAACCGCTGATTAATGCCCTGCATTCGGCCGGATACAGGACCGGTTTGCTCGCGCTGGAGAATTTTGGCGCGGCGACCGGTCTTTTGCGCGATCTCGATTATTTCGCCCCTTTGCCTGGCGCCAGGCTTCGCGCCGGAACCGACGGCGTCTGGAGTCGCGCCCTTGAAGAAACCTTGAGTTTGACCGGTCGCGTAAGGGCCGAATTTAATCCGGATTACATTATCAACCTCACTCCGACGCTTTCCGCTCGTTTATTAAGCAAATTAATCGCAGGCGACCGGATTCCGATTCTGGGTTTTGGGCTGGACGAATTCGGCTATGGGGTAAACAGCGGGGTCTGGGCGTCTTTTTTCGCGGCGGCGGCTCAAAAGCGCGGCAATTCGCCTTTTAACGTCGCGGATATGACAACCGGGCTTGGCGTGTCCCTCATAAACGGCGCGGACGCCGATATTAGCCTGCGCCAACCGGACGGACAATCCTCAGCCTGGGCCAAAAATTTCCTCTCGGAGGGCGCGCGGGAGAAGCCTGGCGCTTTTGTCGGTTTTCAGCTGGGAGCGAGCGAGGAAAGGCGGCGTTGGCCGGTAAAAAATTTCTCCGCCCTGGGCGACCGCCTCTGGCAAGATAAAAAAATTATGCCTGTCCTGCTGGGATCAACCGGCGAAAAATCCCTTGGCGAAGAGTACGGAAAGCTGGCCTCGCATCCTTTCATTAACGCCGTCGGGGCTACGGATCTGCCCCGTCTCGCGGCCCTGCTTCGCGAAACGCGCCTCCTTGTAACCAACGACACAGGCACTATGCACCTGGCGTCGGGCGTGGGAGTTCCCAGTCTGGCGTTTTTTATGGCAACGGCCCAGCCCTGGGACACCGGGCCTCTTTTGCCTGGTTGCTGTTGCCTCGAGCCAGGTCTGGATTGCCATCCTTGCTCCTTCGGCTCCTCTTGCCAATTCTCGGAAAAATGCCGCGAGACATTCCGCCCGGACGACGTCGCGAATCTGGTTTACGCAAAACTGGAAAAAGGCGACTGGCGTCATGGCGTAACCGGAAATCTCGACGAGTCTTGTCGCGTCTGGGAGACCTGTCGCGACGAGGACGGACGCGCCGCGCTAAAGAAAATCGCGGGCGCGAACAAAACCCGCGGCGGAGCCTGGACGCGGTGGCAACGCCGTTTCTGGGGCAAATTGCTCGACGCGGCGACCTTGGGCAAAAGCTCCGCTCTAGAAGACGCGCGGGAGGATCTACCGCCCGATCCGGTCTCAAAAGACACAATCTCCGTTCTGCGCGAAGCGGCCTCGGTTCTGGAATCCGCCCGCGAATGCGGAGCGTTGGCGTCGCGCAATCCGCAAGCGGGGAAACTTCTGTTGCGAAACTGCGAGAGAGCGCAAATATTGTTTGAACAGCGCGAAGAGTTATCCCTGTTCGCCGCCTTCTGGCGCGAATTTCGCCAAAGTCAGGCAGGGCGTCTCGATCTGTTTCTCAAGGATCTAACGCTCATGTCCCGGGCCATAACGGAATTGGCGAACGCTCTTGAAAAACCCGGGCCGAATGGGTAACGCCGCGCGGCCCGGATATTGCATATAACAATTAAATAAATACCTTTATCGGCAATTATTTCCCTTAAGGAGCGGAATATGATCATAGTCGACGGACGCAAAAGCGAAAAGAAAATTTCGGATTTTGCGAATCTGGAAGAAATTCTGGCGAGCGTTAGGGACGACGACAGCATGCAAGGACGCGTCATCACCGACGTCATAGTGAATAATGAGAATTTTTCCGAAATATATCCGCATCAGGCGGAAGATATGGAATCCGCCAGTCTGGAATCCGTCGAGGTGAGATCGGAGCCGGCCGCGGACATGGCCGTAAAGGTCGCGGCCGAGATGCCCAAGGTGGCTAAAATGATGGCCGGCGGGGCGACCAATGTGGCCCGTCTGCTTCGCGAATCCAAACAATCCGAGGCGCTGGAGCTCTTCCAGGATCTGCTGGATGTTACCCGCGATTTCATGGGCATGCTTTCGCATCTGCGCGATCGCTTTCTGGGCGGCGCGGACGAGGATTTCGCCCGCAGAACGGAAAAGTTTTCCGATTTGCTTTCGGAAATGAGCGAAGTGATGGAAAACGAGGACTGGATTCTTCTATCCGATCTGCTCGAATTTGAATTTGTTCCCGCTTGCGAAGAATGGCGAACCGTAGGCGAAAAGATTCGCGCCCAACTCGAAGCCGCGAAAGGTTAATTAAAGGAGGAGACGCTATGCGCGACGGAATCGCTCTGCTTGACGAAGCGCTGGATTTGGCCCGCAAGGAAAAGATGGCTCTCGAGGTAGGCTCCTATGAAGAAGCCATCGATCTCGCCGCCAAAAGAGGAGAAATAACTGGCATGGCGTGGGATCTTCTTGGCTCCGCGGACAGGGGAGAGTGCAAGAGCCGCGTGGGCAAGCTCGCCGAATTGCAAAGACAACTTACTTCCATAGCCAAGGCGGCCCAGGAAACCATACGCGAGCGTCTTTGCCGTTCCCGTAAGGAGAAAAAGAGAATCCAGGGCTATCATATGGCCGTCAATCAGGCTCTGCAATAACCGGCGATCCCGGCGACGATTCGCGCCGGAACCTACCGATATTTTGACCAAAGACGAAAGGACAGGCGTTCGCCTGTCCTTTTTTTATTTGCCTTAAAACGGGGAACTACGCTTCCTTTTTCTCCGCTATTCCTTTCGAGTCCGTCGAAACAGGAGGGGGAGACGGCTGGCTGTTCAGATTGGTGAGCAGGACATGCTCGGTGTTGTAAGCCATGCTTATCCCTTCCTTGTTAAAGCGCTCGAGTATGGCGATATTGACTTGCGAGCGAGTGTTCATGAACGCCTTGATGCCCCCGCGTTGCTCGCTGACAAGATAGATAAGCTGAAATTGCAGCGCCGAGGCTCCGAAATTAAGCATGCAGGCGCGATCAAAACTGCATTGGGGGAAGGCGCCGATTATCTCCCGCAATAGATCGGACATATTTTTCAGCTTTTCAATGGGAGTGGAGTATTCCACTCCGATTTGAGTGATGACAATTCTCTCGTGAATGCTGCCCTGGTTGACGAGGACGCCTTTGGTCATCTCCGAATTGGCGCAGATAATCAGATCGTCGTTTAGATTGCGCAAATGCGTGGTTTTAGGACCCATGTATTCGACATCGCCGGCGCGACCGTCGGTCAGCTCCACATAGTCGCCAATCTTGAAAGGCTTATCGAGCAGTATGACTATATAGCTAAAAAAATCCGCCAGAATAGCCTGACCGGCCAGACCTACCGCCACGCCGACGATTCCGAGGCCGGCGATGATGGTCGAGACGTGAAAACCGAGATTATCAAGGAGGAATGTGAGACCAACCGCCCAGATGACGCCCTTGATAATGGGCATGAGGGAGCGGCTTTGAGAGGTCTGCAGCGTCTTTTCGCGTCTGCGCAGATAGATATCGATATTAAATGGCACAAAGGCAAGGAAAAATTCTATGGTCGCCCAGATACACACGGCCGTGAATATGACGCGGATGGCTTCGGCGTAAGCCGCGTTGATTTCCAGTCGGCTCAATCCCCAGTATACTATGAGCAGGTTCAAAATGCGGCGGGTGTCCTTCATTACCCGCTCGAACATGACAAAATCTATCGCGGGGAGGGCCGGCGAGCCGCCGGCGGTTTTGCCGCCTGTCTGGGTTTTCTCGCCGATATATCGCTCCAGCCTTTTTTCGAAAAAGCGGCAGAGGAAATGCGCGGCGATAAACATCGCGCACATTATGCCTAGAATCAGCAAAAGCCTGATTGGAGAATTATTTTCGAAAAATTGTTTGAGATCAAAATATTCCAGATAAGCCTTTAGCGTTTCGATTGTCATCGTTTATCCCGTTTTTAGATATGGCGTCGCCGGAAAGACCGGAACGGGTAGCCGCGCCCTCGGCGCGCGACTGACTCCGATGGTTATCAAGTAATAAATTGCCCGTTTCAAGTCTTTTTTTTTAGAAAAATTTGGGCTAAATTATCTTTTTCAAAAAAAGCGGTATCCGGAAAACTTTTTTCCGACGTCGCCATATTCGCGGAAGCGGACGCGAAAGTCGGTCGCGCCGGGCCTTGAAACGGAAATAGCGGCTGAGTCGCGTTCATTAAAAACGCCTCAGGAAAGGAATGGAATGAAAAAAATTCAAATTTTTCTGTTTTGTATCGTCGTATGTATCTTCGCCTCCGCCGCGAGGGCGGATGACATCAAAATCGGGCTGATGTGTCCGCTGACCGGCAAATGGGCTTCCGAAGGCGCGGATATGAAGAATATAGTCAGCCTGTTGGTCGATGAAACCAACGCTAAAGGCGGCATCGACGGCCGGAAAGTGGAGCTCGTAATAGAAGACGACGCCGGCGAACCCCGCTCCGCCGCCCTCGCGGCGCAAAAGCTGGCGTCGGCCGGAGTCGTCGCCGTCATCGGCACCTATGGCTCAGCCGTTACCGAAGCCGCTCAAAATATCCTCGACGAAGCCGGAATCGTCCAGATCGGCACAGGCTCCACAAGCGTGCGCCTGACTGAAAAAGGCCTCCCCCTTTTCTTTCGGACCAGTCCCCGCGACGACGCGCAAGGACAAGCCGCGGCCGATCTAATCGAAGCCGGTCAATACAAGAAGGTGGCTTTGCTCCATGACAACTCCTCGTATTCCAAGGGTCTTGCCGAAGAGACTGGAAAAAATCTTGACAAGAAGAATATTCAGGTGGTTTTTTTCGACGCTCTTACGCCTGGCGAAAGGGACTATACCGCGACGCTGACAAAACTTAAAACCGTCGATCCCGATCTTGTTTTCTATACCGGTTATTACCCGGAGACGGGGATGCTCCTGCGCCAGAAAAAGGAAATGGGCTGGGCCGTTCCAATGATGGGCGGCGACGCGGCCAATCATCAGGATCTGGTCAAGATAGCCGGCCCGGGCGCGGCCGCGGGCTATTTCTTTATCTCCCCGCCCCTGCCGCAGGATATGGACTCGCCCGAAGCGAAAGGCTTCCTCGAAGCATTCAAGGGAAAATTCGGACAACCCCCTGTTTCCATCTGGGCGGTAATGGCCGGCGACGCCTATAAGGCGCTCGAAAGCGCCCTGGCCGCGGGCGCGGACAACCCCGAAAAGATCGCGTCCTGGCTCAAAAAACAGACCGCCACGCCGTCCCTTTCAGGACCGCTTGGATTCAACGAAAAAGGCGACAGGATAGGCGATTTTTACCGCGTTTACACCGTCGATGATCAGGGCCGGTTTTCTCTTAATAAATAACTATTCCTCCTGATGGAACAATTCTTTCAGCAACTTTTTAACGGTCTGGCCGTAGGCGGAATTTATGCGCTCGTTGCCCTGGGTTACACCATGGTTTACGGCGTTCTCAAATTGATAAATTTCGCCCACGGCGATTTGTTTACCATCGGCTCTTACCTTGGCCTGACGATGCTGGTCAGTTGGAATCTTTCGGGGTTGCTCCCGCCGTTCCTGGGTATGCTTGTTGTTTTCGTGATGGTAAGTTTGTTCGTCGCGCTTATCGGCTGGGCGCTGGAAAGAGCGGCTTATCGTCCTTTGCGGAACGCCAGCCGGCTCTCCGCGGTCGTGTCGGCGCTGGGCGCCTCCATATTTTTCGAAAACGCAATAATGCTCGTTTACGGCGCCAGGGTCTATGTCTATCCGGACTTCCTGCGGCCGGATTTCGTCCTTAATATCTTTGGCGTCGCCATCCCCGCGATGCGGATAATTGTCATTACCGTGACCGTCGCGCTGATGTTCGGACTCTGGGGCTTTATCCAGCGGACGAAAATGGGCGCGGCGATTCGGGCCGTGGCGCTTGATCAGGGCGCGGCCCGGCTGATGGGCATCAATGTCGACAGGGTTATATCCCTTGTCTTCCTCATTGGTCCCGCCCTTGGAGGAGCGGCAGGATTGCTTATCGGCGTATATTACGGCCAGATAGACTTTACCATGGGCTGGAATTACGGGCTAAAAGCCTTTACCGCGGCTATCCTGGGCGGCATAGGCAATATTCCCGGCGCCATGCTTGGCGGCTTCCTGCTTGGCGTTACCGAAGCTTTCGCGGCCGCCTATATAGCGGTGGCCTGGAAAGACGCCGTCGCCTTCCTCGCGCTTATCCTTATCCTCATAATCCGGCCGACGGGTATTCTGGGCGAGAGAACGGCGGATAAATTATGAAGAGGCGGGTCTTTTCCATAGTCCTGGCCGGAGTTATCTGCGTCCTTCCCCTTTTCTGCAATCCTTATTGGACGGATGTTTGCGTCTCTGTGGGACTTTTCGCCCTGCTGTCTCTCTCCCTGAACGTAATGCTGGGGCAGGCCGGAATTTTTAATATGGGACACGCGGCTTTCTTCGCCGTGGGAGCCTACGCGGCGGCGATTTTAAACACTGTCTGCCAATGGCCTATTTTTTTGACAATGATCCCCGCCGGAATCGCGGCCGGAGTGTTCGCCCTGGCCGTCGCGCGGCCGATCATTCATCTGCGCGGGGATTATCTGCTCGTAGTTACAATAGGTATAGTGGAAATTGTGCGAATCGCCCTGATAAACGACGTCTTCGGTCTCACTGGGGGAGCAAACGGCATTTTTAATATTTCGAGACCGTCGCTGTTTGGCGTAAAGATCTATAAAGGCTGGCAATTTTACTATCTTGTCTGGGGCGTGACCGCTGTCAGCATGCTCCTCTTTTACGGGCTATGGCGCTCCCGTTTTGGCAGAGCGCTGAACTGCATAAAAGAAGACGATATAGCCGCCGAAGGATGCGGCATAAACGTAGTCGGCTATAAATTGGCCGCCTTTTCCTTGGGCGCGTTCTGGGCCGGTATGGCCGGAGCCATATACGCGTCCAAAATGGTGACCATAGCTCCGGAATCGTTCAATTTTTCCGAATCCGTTCTGCTTTTCGCCGCCGTAATCCTGTCCGGCGGCAGCCAGCTGGGCGTCTTGTGCAGCGTATTCCTCTTTTTTGGTCTCCCCGAAGTCCTGCGCGAATTCTCCGACGCGCGGATGCTTATTTTCGGTCTGGCTATGATGGCGATGATGATCTGGCGTCCGCAGGGGCTGCTGCCTCCTTTGCCCAGACGCTATCGAGTCGCCGCGGCCGCCGGAGACGGTAAAAAATGACCCTGCTTACGGTAAAGGATCTCACCAAAATCTTCGGCGGCCTCATAGCCGTAAACGACGTTTCCTTCGACGTCGCCAAGGACAGCGTGGTTGGGCTTATCGGTCCCAACGGAGCAGGCAAGACGACTGTTTTCAATTGTATCACCGGTAATTACCGTCCCGAACAAGGAGTGATAGAATTTAAAGGCGCGGACATAACCGGTATGGCTCCCAACAGGATCGTAAAAATGGGCGTCGCAAGAACCTTCCAGAGCATCCGCCTTTTTCCGCGGATGTCGGCCCTTGAAAACGTTCTGGCGGGCAGACACTGCAGGTTGAAATCAGGTTTTCTGGCCTGTATGCTCCATACGCCGGCTCAAAGACGGGAGGAGAAGGCGGCTATCGAAAGATGCATGGACGAGCTTGAATTTGTCGGACTCTCCCATCTCTACGCCGACATGGGCGGCGCGCTGGCTTACGGGCAACAACGATTGCTCGAAATCGCTCGCGCTCTGGCCTCGGATCCGGAATTGCTGATCCTGGACGAACCCGCCGGAGGCATGAACGATCAGGAAACGGCCGGACTGGTCGAGCTAATATCGCGAATACGCGAAAGAGGCGTTACGATCTTGCTGATCGAGCACGATATGAGACTGGTCATGAAAGTCTGCCAAAAGTTGATCGCGCTGGAGCATGGCGCCCTCATTGCCCAGGGCGACGCGGAAACTGTGCGAAACAATCCCGACGTTATAACCGCCTATCTGGGCGTTGACGACGAGAAATGGTAATGGCCTTATTGACTATATCGGGACTGCGCGTTTCATACGGAGGCGTCGAAGCCCTGCGGGGAATCGATTTGCGGGTCGACGAAGGAGAGATCGTAAGTATTCTTGGCGCGAACGGCGCCGGAAAGAGCACGGCTCTGATGGCTATCAGCGGCCTGACCCGGCCTAGCGCGGGCGAGATTATCTTTGACGGAAAATCCCTATTAAAAATCCGCAGTCATGATGTGGTCAGTCTGGGCGTAGCGCAGTCGCCGGAAGGACGGCGCGTTTTTGGAACGATGAGCGTGCTTGAGAATTTGTGTCTAGGAGCTTTCAGAATCCAGGATAGAAACCATATAGAAACCACTCTCGAATGGATTTTCGATCTTTTTCCCCGGCTCCGCGAAAGGAAAAAACAGCTTGCTGGCACGCTCTCCGGCGGCGAACAGCAAATGTTGGCCATAGGGAGAGCGCTGATGGCCCGTCCAAGACTTTTATTGCTGGACGAGCCGTCCCTTGGACTAGCGCCTTTGCTTGTAAAATCAATTTTTACGACGATAAGAGCTATCAATGAGCAGGGCGTGGCTATTTTGCTCGTGGAACAAAACGCCAGGGCCGCTTTGAAACTCGCAAGTCGCGGCTATGTGCTGGAAGTGGGAAAGGTCGCTCTGGAAGACACAGCCGCGAATCTTCTGGCCAATCCCAGCGTGCGCGAAGCTTACCTTGGCGGGTGAGTTATTTTACGATTGGCAAACCGGCTTTTCGCCAGTCTTCAATACCTTTTTCCAGAACATAAATTTTTTTGAATCCCGCGTCTTTGGCCGCGCGACTGGCTCCCAACGTTCTTTGTCCGGAGCGGCAATACATGAGCAGGGGCTTGTCCGGCGGCAGACTCTCAAGTTCCTCGCGAAAATTATTCTTGAGATAATCGGCGTTGATCGCGCCTTCTATATGTCCGTCGTCGTATTCCTTCCTTGTTCTGACATCGAGCAGGGTAATTTTTTCCGGAGCCTGTTTTAATAATTCGCTCGCCTCCCGCGGCGTAATATTATTAATTTCCTGAAACGCCAGCGCGGAGGAAAAGAATAGCGGCAGAGCGAATAAAAACGCGAAGAAAAGGCGTATTCTCATCTGTTTTAATCCCGGGGCTAATCGTAAGCCGCCTTCGCCCGCGCGAAGCCGTCGCGGGCCTTTTCGATAACGCTTTCGTCCACGCAAAAAGCCAGCCGGAAGTACCCTGGACAGCCAAAACCCGAACCGGGCACGCCGAGAATCCGCTCTTCAAGGAGCCTTCGCGCAAAGGCCACGTCGTCTCCGCCAGGCGCTTTGGGGAAGAAATAAAAAGCGCCCATGGGCATTTGATATTCGTACCCGGCGGCGTCCAAAACTTCGGCCATCAATTTTCTGCGTTTCGCGTAAATTCCGATATCCACATTGGAGCCAAGCGCGTATTCAAGGATCCTCTGGCCTATGACCGGAGGATTGACAAATCCCAGGATACGGTTTGTCAGCGCTATGGCCGCCATTAACTCCTTTTTTTCGCGCATTTTTGGCGAAAGGGCTATATAGCCTACGCGTTCGCCGGGCATGGACATATTTTTGGAAAGGGAACTTATGACGACGGCGTATTGATAGAGGGGGAGGACTGGAGGGACGCCCGCTCCGTCGTAGGCCAGGAATCGGTAGGGTTCGTCGGCGATAAGCCAGATGGGGCGACCGTATTGCTGGCTCTTGTTTTCAAGCAAGCGCGCCAGAGCTTTCAGATCCGCGGCGGAGTAGATAACTCCGGTGGGATTATGGGGAGAATTTATCAGGACGGCAGCTGTTTTTTCATCGATGGCTTTTTCGAGTTTTTCCAGATCAGGCGCGAAGGTTCCGGCTTTGGCGGGAACCGGTTTTAATTTGGCGCCGTGATTTTCGCAATAAAAACCGTATTCGACAAAATAGGGAGCGAAGGTAAGAACCTCGTCGCCGGGATTGAGTATGGCGCGGAAGAGGGCGTTTAGACCGCCGGCGGCGCCGCAGGTCAAGGCGACATCCTCCTGCTCCAGCTTGACCGCCTGCTCGTTGGAAAGATGTTTCGCCAGCTTTTCCCTGATATGGGTATGCCCGGCGTTGGGCATATAGCCGAAAGCGAATGGTTGGGACGCGGTCTCCGCGATCTCGCGCAAAGCCTCCCCGACTTCTTTGGGGGGGGGCAGATCCGGATTGCCCAGACTGAAGTCAAAAACTTGATCCTCTCCGTATTCTTTTTTTAGCTGGCCGCCGAGTTCGAACATTTTCCTGATCCAGGACGCCCTGTTCAGATATTCGCCCACGCTCTTTGAAAGGACTGTCATAACGCCTCCGGCGCTTGTTTTCCAAACTAAAATAAATTATAACGACCTGAATCCGATTAAGCAATACGGGCGACGCGGTCCGGATAACCGGGATACCCCGGCGCGGAGTTCGACAAATAAAACGGGACGGAGAAACGAGATGCGTCCGGCTGGCATACTACTTATATGTATTTTATCGCCTGTTTTTCTAGGCTGTTCCCTGTTTGGCTCAAAACAGCCGGAAGAGGAGGATAATATGGCCGTGACCGTCGATTTTCGCGACGTTCACAGATGCTCGCGCATATCTCCGGAAATTATAATTTCCAATCCGCCCCGGGGTACTGATAGTTATGTAGTGCGCCTGGTGGAATACGGGGATACGGAAAGAATACTTGGCGGCGGCTCGTGGAGAGAGGACGGCAACGGAACGATCCCCGAAGGCGCGCTGACAAATCATTATGTCGGCCCGTGTCCAAAGGAGGGAGCGACCACGCAGTATTCTTATTTTGTCTCGGCTATGACCGACGGCGATCCTCAACCCCTGGAAGTGCGCGTTTACCGTTTTTCGCCCAACGAATAAAGATTTAAGAGGCGAAAAACACTTGCGCAAAAATTTATAAAAGTATAAAAAGTCTTTTCAAGGCCGGGGTAGCTCAGTAGGTAGAGCGATGGACTGAAAATCCATGTGTCGGCAGTTCGATTCTGTCCCCCGGCACCAAACTATAGTTTATAAACGTCCCGCGAAGTTAAAAAAACTCGCGGGGCTTTTGTTTTAAGGGGCTGTTAGCGTCTTGTATAGTTTCCGTTAGTCTATGGATATATCGCGAAAATGTTGGCAATAGTGTTGGTAACGGAGCGAAATTCCAGTTTGTTTCCTCCGGATTACCATCATTTTTTCAGGTATCGTTATGGGAAAAGCGTTATCGGACGCCAAAATCAGGGCGCTAGGAGCAAGCGGATATTATGGCGCAAGCCAGCGCCGAAGCCTTTGAAAAGATAGCTGGCGAAAGGGAACTGGCTACGAAGCTGGATATTGAGACCGTAAAAAATGAGTTGCAACACCAATTCCAAAAAGAGCTAGCCGAAACAAAACACGAGATCCTGAAGTGGGTATCAGGAATGATAATCGCTCAATCAACCCTGTTGCTCGCCGCGTTGGGCATTGGCTTTTCCATGCTGAAATAGGCGCTTTATTTTTGCTGGGAGCAATTGAGGCTAGAGGTTTTCTCATAATTAAAATGGGCTAATTTTTAGATTTTTTCTGGACAAATTTGAGAGTAATGTTTTCATATATGGTATGAAACTTACGGACCAACAGTGGGCTTTGA
>CAMWPE010000018.1 GCA_947176055.1 uncultured Desulfovibrio sp. | reverse complement strand
TCCTCTCCGCCGAGCGATGGATCGCCTGCGTTATCGAGGATGTCGACCACCTTCTCACCACCCTTTCCTTCTTCCTCCTCCTCCGTAGGCAAGCGATACAGACCGATGGCGAAATCCGTAGTTCCGCCGCCAAAATCGAACACGCCGAAAGCGACGCCTTCTTTCGTAGGCTCGATGATTTTGGCGTCGGCTCCGGATTCTGATTCGTCCTTCAGGAGCGGCAATAGAGCGGCGGCCAGGGCGGCCGGCTCGCTGGCCCGCTCGATGACTTTAAACTTGGCAGCGTTCCATTTCGAACCGTAAACGAGGCTTGGCGGCAGGCTTCGCATAAGTCCGCGCCGGAAGCCGTCCAGAATCCTGTCGCGGGTTTCGCGGTCAAAGCCGGCCGGAAAAGTCATGCAGTATTCCGTAAAGATCCGGCCGCCATTGTCCGCCTGATTATTGAGCGCGAGACCGATATAATAAGCGTAAAGTTCGATGGGATTGAGGGGCAGCGTCGCGAAATCGACGGCAATGTCATTTTCGCTCGATGCCGGGGGAATGGGAATGCGAAGTTCTTTATCCCGCTCGTCGACCAGGATCCTTGGCTCGTCGGCAGTTTTGCCCTTCGCCCAGGTCTCGATGTCGTAAAAGGAATGGCGAACGCGGCCGGTGAGTTCATTTTTGGCCTGATGCGAAGATTTCGCGTCCAGCCAGCGGATAGAAGGGCGGTAGGGAATATCGCGCCAAGCGTCGAGCAATTTTTCCGAATGCAGGATACTTAAAACTGTCGGATTGACATAATGCGACGGCTCGATATTTTGCCGGCCTTTCGCGCCCAGCGCGCCCACGCGCAGAAGGGAGACTTCGCCCGAATTGTCCCGGGACGCGACGACTGTGCCCGCAGTGCCGAAATCGATGCACACGGTCGCGTCGCGGATATCCCTTGCCGGATCGCGCCCCTTATAGTTCCCATCGAGAGCGACCTCCTCGTACCAGTCCCCGGCCGGTTTCGCGCCGTCCGGCCAGTGCAGATCCCAGTGGCCCAGGGAGGGATCCGTCAGCATGACGGGAGGATAAGGATTTAGATCGCAACGCTCCTTGTCCTCGTTGAGGAGACGCTCGGTAATTTCGGACTGGGAAAGAGGCAGGATTGAAGCGCCGGATTTTTTTGCGGCGAGGTATGTTCTTATGTAGGGTAGATTGGCAATATTGAGATCGAGCTGGTAGATAATAAAATTAGTTGGTTGCAAATAGCTCCCCTCGTAAACACTATTCCAATCTGTCGAAACAACCGACCATTTATTATTAGCTTTACAAAGACCATAGTCATTTCCCATTTTCGGGAAAAATTGTTTATAATTTTGAAAGTTTTCAGATTGGCCTACAGAGAAATTAAAATTCATATTTTTGAATATTTCCATAATAGGAATAAAATCTTTAATCAATGCTGAGAAACAATTTAACACAAGCTGAAGCTTATTATTAAAAATATCATCAATTTTTAAATTAAATTGTTGTAAATTAATATTTCCATGATTTTTATTCCAAATTACAAAAATTTTATCTTCGCAGTTTCTATAAATATATTCAGCGTTTTTCCCTTTATCCTCCATTGTTCCCAGTTTCAATACATTATCCGCGGATGCGAAATCGAACGGCTCTTTCAGTCGCGCGAGCCAGTCGGTATTGATCCGCCACGGTCCCACCTGAAAGAGATCGTATAGAATCCTTCCCGCCTTCAGGATATTTTCGTTTTGGGAATTTCTTTCCTTTGTCGACATGAAAGTTCTGCAAACAGCCATATATAATTTCTCCCGAAATATTTTTAACGTGTCAGCCTTACGCAAGCCTTGACGAAGCGCGCGCCATTTTTCAGCGCGAGACCGGGGAGGAGGAGTTTCTCGATTTTGTGGCCGTCCGAAGCCACGCGCTCCTGCGAGCAATAGTCATAAGGCGAGCCAGGAGCGGGGGATTCGGCGATCAGGACGCGTTCGGGATGCGCGGCGTTATAGAGTTTTAATATAAGGGCGAGGAAATCGGGAAGATTCCCCGGATCTTTCCCCCGGAAAATATCGCCGGCGCATTGCGCCCATAGTTGTTCGATAAGGGCGCGGTCGCCGCACTGGCTGACAAAAGCCAGGGGATCATCGATATTATAATACATATTAATTTTATCGCGAAAACCGGCGGGAAGGTCGGAGAGAGCTTTTTCGATAGTTTTAAGGTCGTCCGCGCAAACGGAATGGACGTTTCCAGACGCCGACATTCCGCGCGAGTCTTATCGAGCTCCGCGCTCGCCTCGTTTAAGTCTTTTTGGAGATTGACGTTAGCTGTCCTGAAATTTTCGCATTCGCCGCGAACGTCCGCGATCTCCCCGCGCAATTTTTCATTTTCGCGGGAAGCGTCGGCTTTGGCGCTTCTCAATTCGGCAATCTCATTTTTGGCGGCGTCCAGTTCCCCGACCTTGGCTTCGATCCCGTCGCGCAGGGCGGCGATCCTGTTGTTTAAGCCGGAGATTTCTTCGTCTTTTTCGCGAAGGCTCTTTTCCAGGTCTTCGATTATGTTTGAGTAGTCGTCTTTAATGCAAACGGATTTTTGACTACTGGAATCCGGCGCGACGGTCGACGCCTCTTCCGGATAATTTCCCAGCTCTTTGAGAACAACGCCAATAAGTCTGGAGGAAGATTGGCATTGTAAGAGCGTGGCGGAGAGGAGTTCGACTAATCTTCCCATGACTTCGCCGAGCGATACGCGTTCGGCGTCCGATATATTCCGCATTTATAAACGCTCCTAAATTTTGGTCTCGCGAATGAATTTTTCGATAGCGCCCGGGATTGGCTTGGCAAAGCTGTCATTAGCGTCGTCAGTTTCCGAATCGCGGAAACAGGCCAGGCACACGGCGAGCGCTCGCTCGCGCTTTTCGCGGGCCAAGGCAATGGCGCCGACGATCTCCCTTTGCCGGGAAAGGCAATCCAGATAAATCTCTCCAAATTTGTCATCGCTCCCTTTTTTCAAATTAATTTTGCTTTTCTTTGAGTTGTTTTTTAGAGAGCCGAGTTCCTCGGAGTCAAAATCCCGAATCGCGTCCAGCAATCGCTCTAAAGCGTTAAAATAAGCGGAGAAATATTCGACAGGAGGGAAAAAGGGAGCAAATTCTTCGGGGAGCTTCCGCAACCGTTCCTTGCATTCGCCGATAACGCGGAATACGGGATTCAGGGATTCGAGGCCAGTCTCCGCGAACCAGAGTTCGAGCATATCCCAGCCGGATAAATCGGGGAGCGTTTCCGCGTCTATCCGAAAGAGCGGGGATCCGACGGACAGGCGAACTTTTCCCGCAAGCCACGCGATTTTTTCGGACAGGGAGCGCGCCCCCTCGAAAAGCTTCCTATCGGCGATATCGACATTGCCGATATTTTGGCGCAAAGCGCGACCGACCGCGCCGGCGATGGCGTATAGATTCGCGGCGCCCGCTTTCTCCCTCTCCAGGGCTTCTATCGTCGCGCTTTTTTTCGCCAGCTCCGCTTCGAGAAATTTTACTCGGCTATACAGGTCATTATCTAAACGAGTATTTTCGTCCATATCGCAAACGGTAAGTGATTCGTGATAAAAGCGGCAGACTCAAGTCCTGGAAGGATTTTAAAACGCGGCGCTTACCGGCGTCTTCCCCATCTCCAGCGGCCTGTCCCTGTCGCGCGAGTCGCCGAGTCGCGGGTTTTATTTGATGATCCGGTCGCGCGGCCGCTTTCCGGATTCAGGATACGCTCTTCCATTTCGTTCAGTTTGGCAAGTAAAATCCCCAACAGCAACTCGTCCTGTTCGGCTACATATTGGCGGTTTTCGGCGCGCTGTCTTTTTCTCTGTTCCTCCTCCCGCTGAAGCCGCGCGTCCCTCATGCCATTGACGATAATGGCGATGAATATATTGAGAATGATATAGGAGCTTATCAGGACAAAGGGAATAAATAAAATATAAGCGTACTGTTTTTTTTTGCGACTATCGGTTCTACAATTTTCCGCCACCCATCCAGCGTCATTATCCGGAAGAGGCTATAAAGCGATTTCCCAGATTGCCAAAATTTTCATAACTAATCTCATGAAAGGATTGGGTCGCGATTACGCCAAAAACATAAAATTTAATGATTAAAAGGAGAGAAATACCCAGGATACACGGAAGCGCCAGAAGCAGGGAATGCACGATTACGCGCAACTGCGGCAGGAAGGAAATGAACAGAAAAATCCGGAGGATCCGCAGGCTGCGAAGCGCGGGGAGGCCTCGCGGGGAGGGATCCAGCGAGGAAGCCACAATTGGAGCGAAGGAGGGGGCGACAACTATAAAATCGAACACGCGCCAGGGATTTATAAAGAATCTTAACCGCTGGATCAACATCTTCGCGCCAACTTCAACGGTGAAAATCGCGAGAGCGAAGCGATCCACAAACTGGAGCTCGTCTATATAATTTTCCCTGAAATACTCGCTGATCTCCAGGCCAAGGGAAACGGCATTAATAAAGATAACCGTCAGGATGAATCTATCAATGAATTTGGTATTAAGTTTGCGCTCGCGCCTGATCGTCCGCAATATCTTTATAACGTTGCGTTTTATATTCAGGGATTTAAATTGCATGCTTCGCTTGAAATTATCCTTAAGCGGCGAAACAGGTTCGCATGGGAACGATTTCCCGAACGTCCACGCAAGCAAAATCCGTCATGGAGAACCGGATATTTTCATTACCGGTTCTTTCCGTCGCGAAAAAACAGGCCTATGCAATTAACAAACGAACAGAGTCGCGAGAATAGCGGTCAATTTTTTAATTATCGACCGCGCTAACTTCGCCTGGGCGCGCGGCGGGGGTCCGGCTAAGACCTCGATCCTTTCCGGAGCATGAAGCCATAGCCCGCATAAAATTATTATAAAATTGAGAAATTGCAAAGTCCCGTTATTTATATATTTTATCACGCCTAATTTCCGTTGTCCGGAAATAGCAAAATAAATTTTTAAGACGCGATCCTATTTCTGCTGGAAACAAAAAAAGGCGAACTGGAACCGATTCGCCAATTAAAGCAGCGCGCGCCGCGGGCGACGCGGGTCGATCCCAAGCTTTCGTCATGCCTCTGATCCGGACGCGTCCCCCCCGTAAAACTTCTCGCGTCCGGATTTTTTCAGACCGCAAAGCTCGGAGACGAGGGGATAATGTCGTTATTTAAACGGAATTTCCGCGTTTATTCCTCCCCATTTACTGCTGTTGGCGCGCGGAAAGATTGGCGTATTCCTCCTCCCCAACCGGCTCGAGCCATTCCGTGCCCGTATTGCCGGGAATCTCTACCGAGATATGCGCGAACCAGGAATCCTTCGCCGCTCCATGCCAATGTTTAACGTTGGGAGGAATATGAACGACGTCCCCCTCGCGCAGGGGACGCGCGGGTTTGCCCCATTCCTGATACCAGCCATTGCCGTAAGTACAGAGGAGAATCTGGCCGCCGTCTTTTTCGGCCTTGTGAATATGCCAATTATTGCGGCAGGAGGGCTCGAAAAGGACATTGCCTATGGCCACGCCGTCGCGGGAGAGCATATTGAGATAGCTTTGACCCGTAAAGTATTTGCCAAAGGGATTGATCTCCCCCCGATCAAAAGGACCCATTTTTTCTTCGGACATGTTTTCCTCTTTAAAATTCGTTTTAGCTTTAATTTATCGAGACAGGAAAAATATCGGACCAGAGCGAGCGCGAGACTGACAAAGCGCTAGAATTTAGCAAAATATTTCGTCAACGCGTTGTTTAAGCATAGCGATTTTATCGAATCCGGGATACGCTGGCGTTGCCCGATCGCGTTTATTTTTTGCCTGAAAAATACAATTTGTAATTTCGCGAATAATAAAAAAGCGGGACGAAGTCGTCCCGCAAAAAATATTGTCAATTTATCAACGCGCGTTTAGCGAGTCGCGCCTTCCGACGGACTCGGGTCCTTTTTGTCGCCGACCGCGTCGGGCCAGAAGGGACACACGCGGGAGGGCGCGTAGCCAGCCAGGAAAGCGTCCATGAGATTGCCGAAGTTTACCCTGTTCCTGGGTTTGATCTGGCTCGCCGCCGCGCAGTCTTCAGGAAAGAAGCGCAATGTGTCGCGATTGCCCACATAACGTTTTTCCGCTACGGGATGGGAGAGGAGATAAGCCCATAATCCGCGTCTTTCGTTAATGGCTTCCGTCTGAAGACGGGAAAGCCGCTCCTGAAAGTCCGGACCCAGATCCTCATGGGGATAGAAGAAAGCGGCGCCGAGGGCGACCAGTTGTTCGTTTATCGACGGCTCGTTTGGCGCCCGCTTCGCTTCGGCCAGGTACCTTCCCCAGTTGTCCCGGCGCTTCGTTCCTGGTATCGAGAGGGTAATTTTCTGACCGCGAAGGAGATCCTCGAGAATCTTGCGGGATCTCCTGGCATGGTATTGGGCCTGATTTGTCCCCCTTGGAGTCTCCGGCGCGTCGATGCCGGCGAGTCGTATAATCCGCCGATCCATCATCTGGAAGGTGTCGCCATCGAAGCATTTGACGACGACGCCGTCCTTTTCCAGAATGGCGCCCTCCTCCTCGCCCATGGCCAGGCCGCAAAAAACGGGGAGGAGAAGAAGCGCGGCGAGCGCCGATTTAGCTTTCATAGAAAGACCGCAGAAGCTGGCTGCGCACCGGATGGCGCAATTTGCGGAGAGCCTTCGCTTCGATCTGGCGAATGCGCTCGCGGGTTACGTTAAAATCCTTGCCCACTTCTTCGAGGGTGTGATCGCTCTTTTCGGCTATACCGAATCTCTTGCGAAGCACCTGCTCCTCCCTGGGCGTGAGATCGGCCAGGACTGTTTCAAGAAGTTCGGACAATTTGGTGTTGATTACTTCCTCCGCCGGAGCGACGGCTTTCTTGTCCTCGATGAAATCGCCCAGGCTGGAATCTTCCTCGTCGCCTATGGGCGTTTCCAGGGATATGGGTTCCTTGGCTATTTTCAGGACTTTTTTGACCTTTTCCACGGGATAATCCATGCGCTCGGCGATTTCCTCCGGCGTGGGATCGCGTCCCAGCTCCTGAACCAGATAGCGGGAGGTGCGAATCAGTTTATTAATCGTCTCGATCATGTGCACAGGGATGCGGATGGTCCTGGCCTGATCGGCGATGGCTCTCGTTATCGCCTGCCTGATCCACCAGGTGGCGTATGTGGAGAACTTGTAACCGCGCTGGTATTCGAACTTGTCAACGGCTTTCATAAGGCCGATATTGCCTTCCTGAATGAGATCGAGGAACTGCAGGCCGCGATTGGTGTATTTCTTGGCGATGGAGACTACGAGTCGGAGATTGGAGCGAATTAGCTCCTGTTTGGCGCGCATGGCGGCGGAATTGCCGCGCTTGACGCGCCAGAGCACCTCTTCGAGATCGGTAACCGTGTGACAGCATTTTTCCTGCAGGCGTTTAAGGATCTCGATTTTGCCAATGATCATTTCCTTGAAGGAGAAGAGCTCGTCCACGCTCAATTTCAATTCGCGGGCCGCGTCGACGGGCGACACGATTCTCTGCTCAAGATTGCTGAACAATTGCTGGATTTCGGCCTGGGTGCGACCGGTGGCGAGAATATAGGCGGAGAGATCGCGCTGGCAGTTGTGCATTTGGCGCACATAGTCCTCGACGATTTCTATTACGCGATCTATAAGCGTTTTTTCAAGCTTGATGTCCCGCAGGCGGGTCACGATCTCGTCCTTGAAGGCCATGATTTCTTTTTGCAGGCTGGCAACTTTGCGCTCGAGGGTGCAACAGTCGTCAAGTTTCTGGTAAATTTTTCTTTTTTTCTTGAATACCTGACGGATTTCCTCGAGCAGGGCGATGACCCGGGCCCGCTGATTCATTTCGTCTTCGTTGGGATCGTCTTCTTCGATGGTCTTGACCACGTCCTTTAGCTTGATCCTGTTCTGGCGTAGATCGTCGCCAACGTGAATAAGCTCTTCCACAGCTACGGGCACTTCCACGAGAGCGTAAAGCACCTCCTGCTCGCCCATCTCGATCTTTTTGGCGATGACGACTTCGCCGTCGCGATCCAGGAGCGGCACGGCCCCCATTTCGCGCAGATACATGCGGACGGGATCCGTGCTGCGGGATGAATAATCCGCCGATTCCTCGTCCTCGCAGAGATCGAGACCCATTTCCATAATATCTTCGCCGTTTTCGGCCGCGATGGATAACTTTTTCGCGTCTTTTTCCGAATCGACGATGATGATTTCAAACTGCTCGAATATTCCGATTATTTCTTCCAGCTGCTCGGAATTGTTCATCTCGGAAGGCAGGGCTTTGTTAACCTCTTCGTAGGTTAAAAAGCCCGTTCCTTTGCCTTTGTCGATGAGCATCTGGAATTGCGGAATATTTTTAAGATTGCTCACGGCCTTTCTCCATGGTTTCTTGTAAAGCGCGCAAATAATCCAGTTGCGCTTCGAATTCTCCCGGCGCGCTCGCGCTTTCCAGCGCGGCCTTGATCGAGGCTTTTTCCGCGGCGTCGTAATAATCCTTCAGGGACTTTTCCAGGCAGGAAAATTCGAAATCGCATGTGTCAAGGGGAGGAGCTTCGGGTCCGCGGCAAGAAAACCAGAAGGATTTTTGCTTCTCGTCCAGGCGCGAAACAACTTCGTCAACATCGTATTTTTCCAGGATATCCCAATATTGCCTGGCTCGCGGCGAAGTAAGCGCCAGATCGGCTCCAATAGCCCGAAGATCATCCAGCTTTTCCGGATAACGCGCGGCGAAATACAAAATTTCCGTGTCGCGCCGGTTTTTTAGATCCGCTATAGTCCGCGACGCTTTCGCCCCGGACTGCTTTAGCGCCTCCTTGCGCAATACTTCTTCGTTTATTTGAAACAGACTCGCCAGCCGCGTGGCGTAAAGGCTGGCCAAAGCGGCGTCCTCAATCTTCCCCAGCAACCCTTTTGCCCAGTCGATACCTTCCCGGGGGGAAAGCGAGCGCAACAAATTCGCGCAAAAATCCAGGGCTTCCGGAGCGTCCCTGGTTAGCCCGTCAAAAAATTCCGGACCCTTGTCGCGCAGGAGACTGTCGATATCCTCGCCTTCGGGCAGGATGACCACGCGACATTTCAGGCCGCGGACAAGCGCCATTTCCGAAGAGCGCAAAGCGGCTTTGCGACCGGCGCGATCTCCATCGAACAAGAGAACGACGCTGGAAGCGAAGCCGGAGATCCTCTTGATCTGCTCTTCCGTCAGCGCCGTGCCCAGAACGCCTACGCAATTGTCGTAGCCGAATTGGTGCAATGTAAGGATATCCATGTATCCTTCGGTTATAAACACGAAACCTTTAGCGGTTATTCCAGCCCTGGCTTGCGGCAGACCGTAGAGGTGCTCCCTTTTTTGGTAGATCGGCGATTCCGGACTATTTATATACTTCGCTTCGTCTTCGCCCGCTATGATTCTTCCGCCAAAGGCGATAATCTGGCCCGACAGGTTTTTAATGGGGAAGATCAATCTGCCCCTGAATCGATCGTAAATCCTGCCTGAATCCGATTTGCCCAGAAGCCCGCCTTCCTGGGCGAGTTCCTCGCTATAACCGGTGTTGACGAGTCCCTGGGCCAGAGCGCGCCACTCCCTTTTCGCCCAACCCAGTTCGAATTTCGCGACTATCTCTTCGGACAAACCGCGCGTCGCGATATATTCCCGGCATTCCGCTCCGGCGGGCGACTCCAGGTTCGCGAGAAACGAGCGTTTCGCGTATTCGTACATCCGGAGGATCAATTGACGCTTGGTAAGCTCGCGCTTGCGCTCCGCGCGCGCCTCCGGCGAAAAGGAATCGATGACAATACCGGCTTCCTCGGCCAGGGCATGCAGGGTTTCGTTAAAATCAAGGCCATTAATTTTTGAGTAAAATTCGAAAATATCGCCGGAAGCGTGACAGCCAAAACAGTAGAAAAAGCCCTTGTCCGGATCCACGGAAAAGGACGGCTTCGTCTCCTGGTGAAAGGGACAGGGCGCGGTAAGGCGCGAGCCGTTGCGGCGCAATTGGACGTGCCGCGAGACGATATCGGCTATATTCAGTCTTTCCTTGATTGCTTTAATGGCTTCCGAAGAATTCATCGATGCTTATTTCAGATTTACTATGGTCACGCCGTCGCCTCCCCTGTCTTCCGGCGCGAGCTGCACGGAGCGGACGAGAGGGAAAGAGCGCAGAAATTCATGCAATTCGCGCCGCAGGGCGCCGGTGCCCCGGCCGTGGATAATTTCCACTTGCGAAAAGCCGGAGAGCAGCGCCTTATCGATAAATTTTTCGGTCCTGGCCACGGCTTCCGCGGCGCGCAAGCCTCTCGCGTCGAGGGACATGGCGACGGCTTCCGGGGCGAGCTTTACGGAGGGCGGCGGAGCTTTTGGGGCGGGCGCGGCTACATCGCGCAGATCGGCGGCGTTTGCCCAGAGGCTTACGCCGTTCAGATCGACGCGGACGCGATCGCGCCGCTCGTCGACATCGATGACCTGGCCGCGCTTATTAAAAAGAGTATGAAAAACTGTCTGACCCGGCGCGAAAGCCCCGGGCCGGGAGAGGACGGATTCTTCGCCGGTCTTTTCCGGCAACCCAAGCTCGGCGCGAAGCCCGGACAGCGTTTTCGCGGCTTGTTTGGCCGATATTTTTTCCGCTTTGCGCTCGCTCATCAACTCCGCTATCTTTCGTCGCAGTTCGCCGGCGAGTTTTTCCTTTTCGCGATTAAGCCTTTCCTCTTTTTCGGCCAGCTTGCGGCGAGTTTTTTCCCTTTCGCGCTCAAGAAAGGCGATTTCCTCCTCGCGTTTGGCGGCCAGCGTGTTGAGTCTGGCCAGAACGGCGGCGGAATCGGCCCCGTCCTGCAATAAGTAATGTCTGGCGCGTTTAATTATCGATTCCGGAAGACCATGGGTTTCCGCCACTTCCAGCGCTTGGCTGGCGCCTATTTGATCGTAGGCCAGACGGAAAAGGGGACGACCGGATCGCGGATCGAACAGCATGGAGGCGGCGCGGACGCCGGGCTTGGAGAGTCCGTATGTTTTCAGGGCGGGAAAGTGGGTCGCGGCCAGGACGAAGCAACGTTTTTCCAGTAATTCGTCAAGGACGGCCTGGGCCAGAGCCGCGCCTTCGGCCGGATCCGTGCCCGCGCCGAATTCGTCGAGCAACACAAGTCCGCGACTGTCGAGATGTTTCCATGCTTTTGCCAGATGATCAATTTGCGCGGTGAAAGTGGAGACATTGTCTTCCAGGCTTTGCTCGTCGCCGATGAAAGCGTCCAGTCTGTCGAACCAGGGCAGGCGCGAGCCTTTGGCCGCGGGAATGGGGAGACCCGACATGGCCATGGCCGAAACAAGTCCCAGAGTCTTCAGGCAGACGGTCTTGCCGCCGGCGTTGCCGCCGGTTATGACCAGGACACGCTCGCCGGGGCGCAAAATGATGTCCAGCGGACGGACAGTCGGCAGTTCGCCTTTGTCCTCCAGCCGGGCCAGAGCGAGAATGGGATGCCTCGCGGCCAGCGCGCTTACGCCCTCTTCGTCCGGCGCGAAGGTGGGCGGATGGGCGTCGAGAATATCCGCGAATTTGAGTTTGGCGTTTAACAAATCAAGCAAGGAGAGCAGGTCTTCGCAACCTATGACATTATCTATTTCCGCTTCCAGCAGGGAGGCGAGATAGGCTAGAATCTTGCCTTCCTCGATTCTCTCCTCGCGTTTCAGCTCTTGCGACCTGTTATTGATTTCCACCAGAAAAATGGGCTCGAAATAGCAGGTTTCGCCTGTCTGGGACCAGTCGTGAATCACGCCCTGGAGCCGGCCTTTAAAATTCGCCTTAAGGGGAAGCACATAACGATCCGAAGACAGGGTCATGAAATCGTCGCGCAGATAATTTTCGATATTATACTGGCGGGCGAAATTTTTGACCTTGCGCAGGCAGGTCTGATGGAGACGGCGCATTTCTGTTCGCAGGCGGTAGAGTTCGGGAGAACTTTCGTCGCGCAGGAGACCGTCGTCGCTCACGCAACGATTGAGCGCGGCGAAGAGCTGGGCGGGAAAAGGATTTTCCTCGACTCTCGAAAGAAGCATTGGCCAGAGCGTCGGAGCCTGGGGAGAGTCGATGGCCGAATAAGCTTTTTGGGCGAGAGCGAGAGTCTGGCGCAAAAGCCAGAAAGCGTCGATGTCCGGACGGGGAGAGCGCGGCGACGCGGCGTCGCGGGGCGACTTGACGATCCGGAGCAATCCGGCGGCTGAAGGAAAGGAAGCGGCGACGAAAGCGCCGCCCGAAAACAGGGAGCGCGCCTCCTCGCAAAGAGCAAAATCGGCGTTGGCCTCATCGATAGAAGATCGCGGGCGCAACTCAAGCGCCAGTTCGCGCCCGCTTGCGGAAAGGCACAAGGACGCGACGAATTCGACGACCTTGCCAAATTCCAGCGAGCGCAATGTTTTGGGATGTATCATTTCGCGCGAATCAGCCAGTCCGCCGTCTTGACCGGGAGTGGTCGCGGAGCGACCGGCGTTCTGAATAGGCTAAAAATAAACACAATATGACCGATGGCAAGCGGCCTTTGTAGATATATCCGTTAAAAAAACGGCTCCCCCAGCGCGGATCGCCGCGATCTCGCCGCCGGGAGGAGCGAAGCTATTTTTATAATTTTTCCAGACGTTTTTTCACAGCTTCGGAAAGAGCCTTGCCGTCGACCCTGCTTTTATGGGAAGCCATGATCGCGCCGACCACTTTGCCCATATCGCGGGAGGAGGTCGCGCCTACGGCCTTTATGGTTTCTTCGATAAGCGCCTCTGTCTCCTCCGGAGACAATTGTCGGGGCAGATAGGTATCCAGAATTTCCAGTTCGCGTTTTTCTTTCGCGGCCAGTTCGTCCCGTCCGGCCTGGACAAATTGCTCCAGGGCGTCGCGGCATTGCTTGGCCTGTTTTTTGATAACATCCAGGGTTTCGTCGTCCGTAAGAGTTACCTTAATTCTTTTCAGCTCCACGAGCCGGTTCTTCATGGCGCCCTTGAGCAGGCGCAAGGCGTCCTTTTTGCCGGAATCTCCGGCCTTGTAAGCTTCGATATATTCCTTTTCAATACGTTCGGATAAAGACATAAGACGAGCTCCGCGAATAAAAGGCGGAAAACTCCGCGAACTGGAATTTCCCGCCCTGGAAAAATTTGTTCGCCGGCTCCGCGCAAACGGGATCCTTCGCGACTATAGCGCGAGGATCGCCTTCGCGGTCCGGCGCGGATCTATGCCATGTTCATTTTGCGCATTTTCTTCATCAGCCGTTTGCGGGCGGCGGCCTTTTTCTTCTTGCGCATTACGCTGGGCTTTTCGTAATGCTGCCTTTTTTTCATTTCGGACAAGATGCCCGCTTTTTCCACCTGTTTTTTGAAACGGCGCAAAGCGATGTCAAAATTGTAGTCTTCTTCGGATAAAAAAACGCCTGGCAAAAGGATCACCTCCCTTCCCGATTAATAAATTTTTTAATAAAAAATTAACGTATGTCAGAGCAAAAATTTTGTCAATAATCGACGCGATAAAGACCGGGACTCGGTCGCCTTTGGGGATCGAAGCGCCGCGGATTTAATTTTTGATTATTTTTTCGTAAAGGGGATCATTGACGAGACTCTTGAACGAGTCCGAGGGAGAGAATTTGACCGTTCGCGCGGGGGGGATATCCAGAGGCTCGCCGCTTTGGGGATGGACGCCTCGGCGACCTTTTTTTTCGTAAACGGCGAAAGAGCCAAAACCGCGCAAGTTGAGTTTGCCGTCGCGGGCCAGACCGTCTTCGACCGAATCCAGGACAGCGGCCAGCCATTTTTGCGCTTCGGCCTGGTTTATATTATATCTGGACGCGATTTGGGCGACAAATTCGGTTTTTAACATGTTTCCGCCTTTTAGGAGAAATTGTTTCGCGACATATTAAAGGCTGACGCGAGAGCTTGCAAGCCGGATCGCGCGGGCGAAAAACGAAAATGAAATTATAGCTCCGAAGACGCGGACGAAACGGACGATGATATGAAAACGGATATGGGATTCAGGGGCGACGACGCGCGCGAGGCGAAAACCGCTTCGCGCCTTGTTCGCGTTTTTGGTCTTGACGAAAGCGAAATCCTGCGAAAATTGAGCGGGACGCCTTGGGGGAAAAATATTTCAATAACCGTCCGGGAAGAAGCGGAAGACAGTATTGTATTGATTGAAGGTCGCGGCTACGATTCGGAAGCCGCGAAGCGGGCGGTCCGGGACGGCGCGGCGGAAGCGGCGAGAGCGCTCGGCGATTTCGTCGTGGGCGTCGATGTCCCTTCGCTTGAACAAGTCGTCGCAGCGGAGCTTTCGCGGCAGGGAAAGAAGGTAAGCGCGGCCGAATCCTGCACCGGCGGCTTGATCGCCAAAAGAATTACGGATGTTCCGGGATCCTCGGCGATATTTGGTCTAGGAGTAGTCAGTTACTCAAACGAAGCGAAGATAAACGTTTTGGGCGTTGATCCGGTTTTATTGCGCGATTTCGGGGCTGTAAGTCCTCAAGTCGCCTTGGCGATGGCAAAAGGTTGCGCGAGGCTTGCCCGCGCCGATTACGGGATTGGCGTAACGGGAATAGCCGGTCCGGACGGGGGCTCGCCGGAAAAGCCCGTTGGACTAGTGTATATCGCCCTGACTGGTCCGGAGGGCGACTGGAGCTGGAAAACGACGCCGCGGATTCCCTGGGCGGGGAGGGACTGGGTCAGACGACGGACGGCGAGCCGCGCCCTTGATTTATTGAGAAGACGGCTGGCCGGTCTTCCGCCGGGCGGTTCGCTAATAGAGAGTTGTTAGCGAATCGCGACCTTTTCGCCGATGACGGGGACGACAAAGGAAACTTTTCTTAAGGTCGCCTCGCGGGCGAATCTTTTCTCCGGCTCGTCCCAGGAATGCCAGGACAGGGTAAATTTGCCCCGGTGGACCGGGCAGGCAAGAGCGGCGCGACTATCGACGGCGGCACGGACGGCCTGCTCGGGGAACATGTGCACTGTTGGCCAGCACCGGTTATATTGGCCGGAATCGGGGAAAATTATATCGAAGGGTCCGTAATTTTTGCCAATCTCCGCGAAATGGGCGCCGTAGCCGCCGTCGCCCGTGAAGTAGATCTTGCCGCTGTCGCCCGCGTCGATAACAAAGCCTCCCCAAAGGGTCCGATTCCTTTTCAGGCCGCGACCGGAAAAATGCATCGAAGGGGTAAAGACGATTTTAATGGGCGAGCCAGTCGACTTAAACCAGTCCAGTTCGACGATGTCATTTCCGACGCCCCAGTAACGGAGATGGGAGCCGACGCCCAGGCCGCAGACGACAGTTTTATATTTTAATTTTGTCGCCGCTTCGTAATCCAGGTGATCCCAGTGATCGTGACTTAAGCAGAGATAGTCGATAACCGGGAAATCTTCCGGAGCGCGAGGGGTCGAGCCTGGCCACGCCGGTATGGTAAAAGGAACCGGCGAAGCGCGTCGCGCGAAGACTGGATCGAAACAAAAATATTTGCCGGCCAGTTTCAGAAGAAGGGAAGAATGGCCCAGCCAGACAAATTCGCCGTCTCGCAAGGATGCGAGATCAGTTTTTACGGATTTTACAGGCTCCGTCGGATACCGATTATCGTCCCGGGAAAGAAAAAATTTGAGCCAGCCGCCGGTATAGGCCGGCTCGGAGGCGAGATCCGGATAGACATAAGCGTTGGGGAGGTTGTGGAATGAGCCCGAGCGCCAATGGGGAGAAATGAAATCTTCGCGAGAGGAGTCGCCAAAAGCGCGGTATATTGGCCAGAGAGAGACGCCAGTCACGGCCAGGGCGCCCAGACCCGCCAGAGAGAGCAAGAATTTGCGACGGCTCATGGTAGTCCTCCAGGTTGCGATATTTAAATTTTTGGAAGATAAAACAGACTCTTTTCGCGGCGCGAATGCGGCTGGGCCGGAAATAGTTAAATAAGACAAAGGCTGGGGTCGTAAAGGGCAGGCGTTTTGTTAGCGGATTTGGATCCAGAATCAAACGCGGACCGCGAAAGGCGCCGGGCGCGCCGATCGAGATTTTTTAAGTAAAGTATTTTTGGCACTCAATCGTAAATATATTCATGCCAGGAGCGTTGACAACCATACGGCGAAGCGTAATATCATCTTAAGATATTGGCGTTTAGCGGAGGAGTCTTCCCGTTGCCATTCGGCTGATCAAAGTCCGTCATCCGATCAGGACGCCGATATCGTCAAAGTTTGACGGAGGATTCTGTCCGTCATCGCAAGTCAGACCAAGGGGAGTGTTACCGCCGGAGCTTTGAGTCTCTTTTCCTAAAGCGCTCGCGCTTTGGGAAATGAGTTTATTTTACGCCCCGCTTTAGCCTGGGTCCGATGTCCGCCATTAACTTCAAGCAGAGCGTTCCGGCTCGGTTGTGGCAAAGCGGGGTTTTTCTCAAAAATCTTTCTTCCTCTTTTTTATTTCTATAAATTTATAATTTTTATAATCCGGTCCAGCGCTAAATGCGCTGGTAAGCCGACGCGCGTTTAAATCGCGTTCAAGTAAAAAGTTAAGCGCGGTATTTAGTTCGCGATTCGCTGGCCGATAAGAATAGAAAGGCGCGGAATTTCGCGGCGCGCGACCAATTGACAAGTTCGTATTTGATTATAATATAATATACGCCCCTATCGGAACCAAGGAGAGCGCTCCGCAAGGAGCTTGGGATGCCTGGAGAGCCGCCGGAGACCTGGTATGAGCGGCTTTTTTATTTGCTTTTGGCCCGCGTCCGGAAAGTTTGACGGCGCCGGATCCGGTCATAATTTATAAAAATTATTTGAACGCAAGCTATATCGCCAACGCTCGCGTCGCGCTTATCGTCTTTAAAAGCGTCCCCGCTCGCCCAGCGCGATAAATCCGCTCCAGGATTATAACGCGAGACTATCGAAAATAAGCGTCGTCAATGAGACTTTGCGACGCGTCGAGTCCGCGTAATTATCGCTCAAAAGAAGCGCCTCCGTGACTAAAAAGCGGGGTCAAGCGAATTTTGAGAAAGAGGAGATTTTTCTCCGCGAGTCGGCGCGGCCATTCGTTGCGACTTTTGCCAAAAGAATGGCATCATTTGTGCATATTGCCATAATAAAAATTTCCGGATATTTCGGAATTTTTACAATACGTAATAACCTGTTGAAATAACATATTATATTTTGTAGATTGGCTGTCGTAATTTCGTCCCTGGCGGGGGAGAACGGCAGAATTTTCCGCGGGAGCAGAGATGATATCCATATATAATAATCTTTCGGCGAATAATGTCGCGAATACTTTGAGCGGTCATTATTTAAGGCTCCAGTCCTCCACCCAGAGACTCTCGAGCGGACTTCGCGTCAACGGCGCGGCCGACGACGCCGCGGGTCTGGCTATCCGCGAACTGATGCGCGCGGATATCGCGGCCCTTCATCAGGGAGTGAGGAATGCCAATGACGGAATTTCCATGCTCCAGACCTTTGACGGCGCGCTGGGCGTAATTGACGAGAAATTGATCCGCATGAAGGAACTGGCCGAACAGGCGGCCACCGGCACCTATGATTCCACGCAACGCCTGATGATCGATTCCGAATTTCAGGCTATGGGTTCGGAGATCGACCGCATTGCCAACGCAACTGATTTTAACGGGATCAAGTTGCTCACCGCGAAAATGATGACGTGGTTTACGGACGAGGATCAATTCGTGACCACAAATCCAGGAAGCGTTAGCAACGTCCAATTGCCGACAGGGATTAATGGGAATCCTGTTTTAAATGGGATCAATCCCGCGAGATATATTGACGAGAATAATCCGGCGAAAACTATCAGCGTTAGCTTGACAGCGACCGCTGGGACGAAAACAGTTATTGACAACTTACAACCGCTTCCCGATGTTGGCAACCGAAAGATGTATAGTCTTGCGGGTACACCCTACACGGCCGCAACGATAGATCCTATAGGAGCGTCTGACAAACCTGTAATAACTTATGGGAACACTGGCTGGTCTGTAAGAGACGCTAATCAAAATTATAATGTTTTTCCTGTCAATCAGGGTACAACTCTATTACAAGCCATGGGTCAAGATCCAAATAATACGTCCGCTATAAATTTTTCTCTGCAGGATATGAATGGAGATGTGGATCTTGGCGCGATTGATCCAAATATCGTGGGTCTTGAAGTAAATACGGGGACTGGAAAATATACTCTCACAACAAAAGCTGTTGTAATTACCGATGACACAACCGATTACACCGCCTCTTACAATGAGGACACCCAAACCGTTACCGTGACCCTGAAAAATGGCGGCGCCGCTACTCTGAAACTCGATAACGCTCTGTCCGTTGGCGACACTGTTAACTTCGATATCGATCTGGCAGGCGAAATTCAGACTGTTCCTGTCGAGCATCACGGAGTCGATCCTGATCAGAAATTAATCCTCCATTTCGGTCCCATGAACGATTCCGCCGAAGATTATTACCATATCAATTACGCCAACTGCACCCTGGAGGGGCTTGGACTTGCCGGAGTGGATATTCAAACGCAGGAAAATGCTCAAAACGCGCTTGTCCAGATAAATGACGCCATTGTCAATAAAGATAAGGCGCGCGCGTATTTTGGCGCGATGCAAAACCGGATTGAGAACACCATTACCAATCTGACCGTTCAGGCCGAAAATCTTCAGGCGGCCGAATCCAGAATTTCCGACGCGGATATCGCCAACGAAATGATGACCTTCGTGCGCAACCAGATCCTGACCCAGTCCGCGGTGGCCATGCTCGCGCAGGCCAACAGCATGCCCCAGATGGTAATGGCCCTGATTCATTAAAAAAATATTCCCGCTCGACTCGAAAACAAGTTGAGCAGAGAGCGACGCTCCCACCGTCATAAAATACCCGCGTCGTTTACGGCGCGAATTTGTAAAATATCTCCGCCTGTTCCGGCGCGCCGCCAAATACGCGTCCGGACGGGCCCTCCCGCTAACCCCCGCGATTGC
>CAMWPE010000017.1 GCA_947176055.1 uncultured Desulfovibrio sp. | reverse complement strand
TCATTTGTTGCGCTCGCTCTAATCGCGCTGTTCCTATAGTGCCGACAGAGCCTAAGAAGCCATTAAGTCGGTGAGCGGAATTCAGGCGGCAGGTAAAATTAAACTGGATAATTTGTATTTTTGAAAAGATGAGTTGGCGGCGAAAAATCGGCGGAATGTAAAATTTGTTCTGGCAGTTGGTATCAGGAAAATGATTTTATGTATTTTGCTTTTCTGCTTTTGGTATTTTGTATTTGAAAATGATGTTTATGGCCGGAGTCCCCGTCGGAGACGTTGCCGTCCATCGCCCGCGTGTATTTTATGCCGGAAGCTCGGCCATGAATGTCAAGGTTCGCGCAAGCGACCCGAAAGGGCTTGACCTTGACAAAGTGGCCGCTTCCGGCACGGTGCGGGCAGTGATGGGCGGAAAGACGGGAAGTAAATTGAGAAGAAATGCCTGTGGAAACTGGCAAATGAATTTTGCCTATATTGCGGGAGTGGGAATTTAATAATAGAAAAGCAGTGTCCGGCTACCCTCCCAACTATGCGTCGGCACGGCGCAAACGGAAAAGGAGGGCACAGCCATGCGGAAGCTACCTTTCGCCTCGCTCGTCGCTCTGACCCTGATCCTTTTACTGGCGACTAACGCCGTGTAAAAGTTGACCTCGGCTCATTGGAGAGAAGAGCCGAGGTCGTAAAATGTGGTAATCCTGCTGGTAGCCGGACACGGGGGCGCTAACCGCGCTGTGCCAGCCCCGGTTTTGTCTTGCAGGACAATTCCGGGGTTCCCTTTATGTATAAGTCCTCTCAAAACGCTTGGCAAGGCCATTGTTCGCGGCAATGGCCGCCAGGCTACCTATTTTCTTCATGGGGCTTTACGCCTGAAGAAAATTTTTCGGCCAGTTCCTCAATTTCATCCTTTCGCCAAACTGTCGTTCTTGGCCCAAGTTTTATGGGCTTGGGGTATTTGCCGCTCTTGCAGCCCTGCCATCATGAGCTTCTACTGATGGGAAATATCTCCAGCACCTGCGGAAGCCGTAAAAAAACGATTTGGGGTTTTTCCTCTGCCATTTCTTTTTCTCCCTTTTATGAATTTTCAGTATGATGATTGATGTGGGCTTCTCTTGCCTTTTCCCTCAAACTGTCCAGATAGTCTGCCCAGCGGTTCATCATGCCCCGCCTTTCCTCAATAAACTCTGTGCGGTTGTAGGCTCCGCCATTTGGATCACGCACCATATGGGCAAGCTGGTGTTCAATCAGATCATATCTTTCCCGCAATACTTCATCCAGCAGGGTTCTTGCCGTTGCCCTGAAGCCGTGTATACACATTTGCTGTGGCGTATAGCCCATTCTTCTTAATGCCCCAACAAGTGTCACTTCGCTTATGGGCTGCGTATAATCCCGCATATTGGGAAAAAGCAGTTCGCCATCGCCTGTGCCAATTTTCAACTTTTCAAGGATAGCCATGACTTGTGGCGCAAGCGGCACAACATGGGGCGTATTTGTCTTGTTGACAGTGTAACGTCATTCACACGTAGCAAAGTTTATCTGTTCCCATCTGGCGTTTATAAGCTCGCTTGTCCTGACAAAAACATATGGCATTATCTGTAAAGCGAAATGCACGGCAAAATAGCCGCTTCTCTGCCCATAGCCGTCAATATCCAGCAATAACTTGCCAAGCTGGAGTGGTTCAAGAATGGTTGAACGGCGCCTTACCTTGCGCGTTCTCAACAGGATTTGCAGGGATGGAATTGGATTGATTTCCAGAACTCCGCTTGCAATGGCATACTGCATGACCTGGCTGCAAATCTGGCAGGCTTTTTTACAGGTGGCCGTCTTGTCCTCTTTCTCCAGTTCCCGCAAGGGCACAAGAATATCCGCAGGCCGGATTTCCCTGATATGCTTATCGCCAAGAGCGGGAAGCAGATTTCTCCGCATTATCCCTTCATAGATATACATGGTCTTGGGCGATACCTTGCTTCTTGCCAGTTCCAGCCATTCAGCCGCAAGTGCGCCAAATGAATTTTTACTGCTGGCGAGTTGCTCCGCTTTTTCCTGCCGCCTGACCTGGCCGGGGTCTTTTCCGGCCGCTTTCTGTGAGCGGGCCTCATCGCGTTTGCGTCTTGCCTGTTCAAGCGAAACTTCGGGATATGGGCCAAAGGACAACAGGCTTTCCTTGCCGCTGGCCTGAACATATTTCATTTTCCAGCGCTTGCCGCCACTTGGCTACACCTGAAGGAAAAGCCCTCCGCCATCAAAAATTTTATAGGGTTTGTCCTTTGGCTTCGCGTTCTGGACTTGTGTGGCCGTCAGTGGTTTTACTATTCTTGCCACGCTGCTTTTCTCCAAAAAATTAAGGGTTTCTTGCCTTCTAACCAACCCCTAAATTGACCCTTATAGGGGTTGGATATCAATACTTCTGGCTGACCTTCAGTGGAGAAAATGGAAAATAATCCATTGATATTTATTGAATTTTGGACATATATAAATCCTGGTAAATCTAAATTCTGATATTTCAATAAATTTTCCCGCTTGACGGGAATTTAATTTTTAAATCGCGATTTTTTTGTCCGCTGCTGTTCGAGCCGGCGGCATGGAACCGTTTCCATTGCGGAAATTCGCCGATTCGTGTTATCTCTCCATAATGGCGTCCGTTAAAAGCGAAGACGCCCGCCATTTCCCGGAGGAGAAACAATGGACTTTGACGCGGCGATAATAGGTTGCGGCCCGGGCGGATTGGAAGCCGCGAAAATTCTGGCGAAGGCCGGAAAAAGGATAGCGGTCATAGAGGCGGGAAACGCGGGCGGGACTTGTCTTAATAGAGGTTGCGTTCCTACAAAAATGTATCTGGCAGCGGTCGCGCCTATTAACGCCTTCGCGCGTCTCTCGCGGCAAAAAGAATTAAACGGCGAGCTAAAAGTCAATTTCGCAGGCCTGCGAAAACGCGTCGCCAGGTATACGGGCGCCTCGTCGCGAGCGGTCGTCGCCGAACTGGAAAATCTGGGCGTCAAATTGATTCATGGGCAAGGGAAAATTAGCGCTCCCGGCCGGCTTCAAGCAATAGATCGGGAGGATAACGAATCCAGTCTGACTTACGCTTCGCTAATTATAGCTTCCGGCTCCGTTCCCGCCATTCCTCCGGCCCTCGCGGCTGATCATAAAGTCGCGCTGACCAGCGACGATCTTTTAAATCTTGACTATATTCCGGAAAGTTTGCTTGTAATAGGCTCCGGAGCCATAGGCCTCGAATTCGCGAGCTTTTTCGCGTCATGCGGCGTTAAAATAACTATAGTGGAAGCCGCGCCGCGCCTCGCCCCTACTGAAGACGAGGATATTTCGGAAGAACTCCGCAAGGCGCTCGTTAAACGCGGTTACCAAATTTTTTTGAGCGCGACCGCGAAAAGTTTAAGAAGCGACGGCGACATGGCGGTTTTGGAACTTGCCGACGGGACGCGGCTCGAAGCTGAAAAGGCGCTTGTGGCCGTCGGTCGCAGGGGGACAGGCGAAGAAGTTAACGCGGTCGCCGCAGGATGTCGGGTTGATGCCCGCGGGTTTATCAAAGTCGATGAAAACCTTCGTTCCGGGGAAAATGTCTTCGCCATAGGCGATTGCAATGGCAAAACTTTGTTAGCCCACGCCGCCGCAACCCAGGGACGTTACGCGGCGTTAAGAATATTGGGCCGGATAGACGCGGCCTATGAAGCGGGTCCGATCCCTTCCTGCGTTTACGGTAATCCAGAAATCATGCGCGCTGGTCTTACGGCCCGCGAAGGGGAGCAAGTCGGAACAGCGGAGGCTTCCATATTTCAGCTGGCCGCGAATCCCATAGCTCAGGCGCATGCCGACCCCGGCGGTTTTGTCAAGGCCGTTTGGCTCAATGGACGTTTGGCGGGGATTGCCGCGATCGGCGGAGGAGTCTCGACTATGGTTACGGCGGCCGAAGCTTTTGTCGCCGGTAATTATACGCCGGAAAAACTGGATAGATTCATGATCGCGCATCCGTCCCTTGACGAGTCGCTGGCAGCGGCGATTCGCGCGGAAAGGCATCGGGTCGGACGCTCATAATTATATTTTTGGATACAGGCATATAAAGGGACAAGCTGGGAAAATATTATGACTGAACAGATCAGGAATGACATGAAATATATTCCGACCCATCAATGGGCGAAGATCGAGGGCGATATGGCTACCGTAGGAATTACGGCTTACGCGGCCAAAGCTCTGGGCGAAGCGCTCTGGATTGAACTGCCCGCTATAGGCGCGAGCGTAAAGCGGGGCGAAAGTCTAGGCGAAATTGAATCGGTAAAAACCGCGGCGGATATTACATCGCCGGTAAGCGGCGAAATTATCGAAGTCAATTCCTCGCTGGAGGATGATCCCGCGCTATGCGGCAGGGATCCGTACGGTAAGGGGTGGATAGCCAAAATACGGCTGACGGAACCGCCGTCGGGTTTGCTGGGCGCGGATGAATACGAGAAGCTGGCGAATAAACAGACGCGTTAATGTAGTAAATGTTCTCCTTATGAGGTAGATATCGTAATTAAAATCATGGAAGAGAATAGCGATTTTGACTTTATAATCTCCAATTAAAAAATATTCCCGTAGAATAACTTGCGGCTCTCCCGGATTTAATAGGAGTCTGACTCGGACTTGAAAACGTGTGAACGATATTTTTGCTAGACCCGCTTATAAGAAATTTATGGATAAGGCCGCTCTAAACTTTAAAGCTAAACCGGTCGCAATAAAACTTTCCGGAGTTTCGGGAAGATCCTTTTTAATAGAGCGAAAAAATATTGTTCCTAAAATAAAAAACGGGGCGCCGCGCGGCGCCCCTCTTGTTTTGAAGATGTCAGCTAAAGGCTATTGAGCGGCCGCTGGCGCCTGTTGGGGCGCGGTTTGCGGGGCGGGTTGCGGAGCCGCCTGGCTTACAGGCCGGTAATCTTGTCCAAACCACACCTGCGGAGCTTCGGGCAGGGTGGGGAGGATCTTCGTCCACGGATTCTTGTCCAAGAATTCCCGATCCTGTTGCAGCTTGCGGCTCAAGTTAAGGATCGGCGGCACGAGTTGTTTGATATCCTGGGACATGATGGGAGCGATGCCGTAATTGGTGGCCTGAATGGCGAGCTCAGTCGCCTTCTGGCTGCATTCCATCGAAGTCATGAGTGTGTCCAGCGCCTTGGTGGGATTATGAAAGCCCACGCCGTTTTCGGCGGAGACATAATCCCAGAACAGCTGGCCCTTCCGGTTGATTTCGCGGGCTTCGGCCAGGAGCTGATCGTAATTGGGGGCTTTGGCTCCTTCCCAGAGACTTGCGAGGCGTATGGCTTCATGCGCCCGCACGGACGCTTCCTGCGCCTTCAGCAATTGCTCGTATGTGCGGCTCTGCACATATAGGACGCGGCTCTTCAGGTACTCCGGACTCTTGTCGTAATGGCACTGGCGGCACGCGCGCATTTCCGGATCCTTCAGGGGCGAAGTCATCCAGTGACTGGAGAATTTCTGGCCGTCGGCGCGCATATAGGGCATATGGCAATCGGCGCAGGATACGCCGGCCGCGCCATGCGGGCCATCGATCCATGTCTCGTAATCGGGATGTTGCATCTTGATTATAGGCGTTTTGGAAGCGGCGTGGACGAAGTCGACGAACTGCGTTTCCTTGCCCTGCGCGTCCTTGGGACCATGGGTCTTATAGTATTCGTACATATCGCCGGGACCAAAGCCGTTGTCCCAGGGGAATACGGGTTTGGCCGTAGGTCCGTTGCCCTTCGCGGTAAAGTAGTATTCCACATGACACTGAGCGCATACCAGACTGCGCTTTTCGTTGCGGGAAATCTTGCTCCAATCGCGACCTGAACGATTCAGCCAGTCTTGAAGCGGCACGGAATAGAGGCGCAACTCCATGGTGGCGGGATCGTGGCAGGTGGCGCAGGAGATGGAGTTCTGAATTTCGTTTATCTTGTCCGGAGCCCGGAAAGTGTTGACGTCCATGGCCCAGAATTTGTCGCCGTATTCGCGAATCCAGTCCATCATCTTGGGCGTTTTGCAGTTCCAGCAAGTGGCCGGGAGGCCGCCTTTTTCGGCGTAGCGATTGATGCGGTCGATATTCACGAAATCGTCTATGGCCAGGGTATGGCCGCGCGTTTCGTTATATTCGTACATAAAAGGATAACCCAGCCACAGATTCTTGAGATAAGGTTGGGCGTATTTGTAACCTACGGGCAACGGGTTCACGTTGTCGTTTTTATGATAATTGATTGAGCCTTTGTAAACGGTCATTTCCTTGTCGCGATTATTCCACATATACGTTTCGTACTGATTGGGGAATTGCGACTTGAAAGCTTCCATGGAGATATTTTCGGGATTGATGCCAGTTTTATACACAGGCGGCTTCAATTCCGTGCTTACGTCGCTGCAGGCGCACAGCATGAGAGACAGAAGACAGACCAGAGCCGCGGCATAATATTTTTTATTCATATCCCACCGTCCTTTCGCTTATAGGCGCGTAACGCATGTGCGCCACGCTTCTATGACAATCCACACAGTAAGGTTTCACCGCCATGCTGGCCACGGTCTTGTTAACCGGGCCGTGACAGGCGACGCAATTGGCGTTGACAACGTCGCGCTGTTTTTGACTGGGAGGAATGGGCGGAGTTTTGCCCATCATGTTGCCGATGATATCCTCCGCGCCGGATACGGCTTTGAAAGGTATTTTGGCCATGAGGGCGTGCGGCGCGTGACATTCGTTGCATGAAAGATTGGCGTGCATACCCTTTTTCTGGGTTACAGCCGCCTCTTGCATGATGTGACAGGAAGCGCAGAATTGCCGTTGATCCGTGGCATTCAAAGCCCAGGCGAACACACCGGCTAATACCACTCCCGCGCATAACCCGCTAAATAGCCATTTCCAGACCGGAGCCGAAGACTTTTTGCCAGACCCGCCTCCATCCATAACGATTCCTCCTGTAAAACGGGTTTCGATACTGCCTGACGCCGTCCGAAAAAATTAAATCTCGCGTCGAGTTCCCTGGCTCTCCGGAAGCGGGGCCGGGCGGAACTGCCTGGTCGCGCGTTTTTGTCCGGAAAACGCCAGGTTTTTGTGCGCGGTTAAATCATAGCTTGCCCGTCTGAAATGTTCAAGTAAGTATAATAAAAATAGCGACATTTTTTATATTCCGCGACAAGGTCGCGCCGGGCGCGTCGGCCGCGGGCGCGCGAAAAGCTGGATCGATACGAATCGCGTCGTTTATAAGAGGCTCGTTATAATAGAGATAAGGATTTCTCGCGGGCCCCGCTCGCGCTCCCGGGGGGCAGCTGTTGCTTTAATTGCGAAACGCCATTAAATTCCGCTTGCGCGGCGCCTTGTTATTTTATAGCCGGAGCGGCGCCCACAACTATAATAAACGCGCGGATAAATTTATATGTCGACCGAGCCGGAAATTATTAATCCCGGGTGGACGGGAGCGAGGATAGAGGCGCGAATTCTTCCGGAAGACAGGATCCTGTCGTTGCCGCGGGCGAAGACCGCGAGACAGCTTCTGGCGGCTCTGGATCTAATGGAAGAAACCGCGCTGATCATCAGGGATGGGAAACTGCTCACGCCGGATCGCCGTATTTGGCCCGACGACGAAATCACAGTTAAAATTGTCGCTTCGCGAGGCTGATTACACTAGCAGCGAATTCCGCTCCGCGAAAACAGGCGACCGGAGAATATATGATTCCCCGCGAAAGAATCCGTAATTTTTGCATTATCGCTCATATCGATCACGGCAAATCCACTCTCGCCGATCGCATTCTGGAATTAACCAAAGTGGTCAGCGACCGCGAGGCGAAAGATCAGTACCTGGACAAGATGGATCTGGAACGGGAGCGGGGAATTACCATCAAGGCGCAGACGGCGCGCATTCCCTATGTCGCGCAAGACGGCAAGGAATACGAGCTGAATCTCATTGATACGCCCGGCCACGTAGATTTTAATTACGAAGTTTCCCGCTCCCTGGCAGCCTGCGAAGGAGCTTTGCTGGTAGTGGACGCTTCCCAGGGCGTCGAGGCGCAGACCATAGCGAACGTTTATCTCGCGTTGGACAACAATCATGAAATAGTTCCGGTCATCAATAAAATTGATCTGCCCGGCGCCGATATCGAAGGAGTAAAAAAGGAGATCGAGGACAGCATAGGTCTTGATTGCTCCGACGCTCTATTGGTGTCCGCGAAAAACGGCGTAGGCATAGAGGAGACACTCGAAGCAATAGTCCGTCGCATTCCCCCTCCGGCGGGAGATCCGGACGCCCCGCTCAAGGCAATCATTTTCGATTCCTGGTACGACAGTTATCAGGGCGTCGTGACCCTGTTTCGCGTCATTGACGGCAAGATTCGTCGCGGCTGCAAAATTCGCCTGATGAATACGGGCAAGGAATACGAGGCGCAAAAACTGGGCGTGTTTTCGCCGGAAGCCGTCGATGTCGAGGAGCTGGGAACGGGGGAGGTCGGCTTTCTCTGCGGAGCGATCAAGGAGCTGGGCGACGCCAGGGTGGGCGACACCATAACGCTGGCCGCGAATCCGGCGAAAGAGCCGGTGGCGGGATTCAGCGAAGCCAGGCCGATGGTTTTTTGCGGCTTTTATCCTTCGGAATCGGCCGATTACGAAAACCTGAAAAACGCCTTACAAAAATTGCAACTCAACGACGCCGCCTTGAGTTTCGAGCCGGAAACGTCGCAGGCGTTGGGTTTTGGCTTTCGGTGCGGCTTCCTCGGGTTATTGCATATGGAAATTATCCAGGAGCGGCTGGAGAGGGAGTTCGGTGTGGATCTAATTGCCTCTTCTCCCTCGGTCGTGTACAAGGCCGAATTGAATTCCGGAGAAGTTCTGGAGATCGAGAATCCCAGCAGGTTGCCGGACAGCGCGAAAATAAAAACGCTTTCCGAGCCTTACGTGTCCATGGATATTCATTCGCCTCCGGAATACGTAGGCAATATAATGAAATTGTGCGAAGAGAAGAGAGGGATACAGAAAAATTTAAAATACCTTACGGAAAACCGGGTAGTAGCCACTTACGAGTTGCCTTTTTCGGAAATTGTTTTCGATTTTTTTGACCGTCTCAAGTCCTCCACGCGGGGCTACGCTTCCATGGACTATTATCCTATCGATTACCGGCCATCCGATCTGGTCCGGCTCGATATAATGATCAACGGCGAGCCCGTCGACGCTTTGTCGGTGATCGTTCACAGGGACAAAGCCTACGCCTACGGACGCGCGCTGGCCCAGAAATTAAAGAAGAGCATTCCGCGGCAGCTTTTCCAGATAGCCATTCAGGCTGCCATCGGCCAAAAAATTATAGCGAGGGAAACCGTGTCGGCTTTCCGCAAGGATGTCACCGCGAAATGTTACGGCGGCGATATAACGAGAAAGCGCAAATTGCTGGAAAAGCAGAAAGCCGGAAAAAAGCGGATGAAAAGGATGGGCAATGTCGAATTGCCGCAGGAGGCTTTTCTCGCCGCTTTAAAAGTGGGAGAGGATTAAGTTTTTTCCGCTCGCGCCAAAAAAGCGGGCAATTTTTCGAGCATGGCCCGCGTCGCCTTGCCGCGATGACTTCGCTCATTTTTTTCCCGCGGAGACAGCTCCGCGGCGGTCTTGTTAAGCTCCGGATCGAGAAAAACCGGATCATAGCCAAAACCGTTCGTTCCGCGCGGCTCGCGGAGCAATGATCCAGCCCATTCTCCGCGCGTCGTTATCGCCTCGCCGTCGGGTAGGGCGGCGGCCATTACCGTAATATACCGGCATCCCCTTTCCCCGGCGTCGCGCGTTTCGCTTAAAAGTTTGCGAGTATTGCGTTGATCCCTGGTTTCGCCTTTGATTTTGTCCCAGTCGTCGCCGTAGCGCGCCGAAAAAACCCCGGGCCCTCCGCCCAGAGCGTCCGCGCTTATGCCGGAGTCGTCGGCCAGACATGGAAGACCGGTCAGTTTTGCGACTTCGCGCGCTTTAAGCAGGGCGTTTTCTTCGAAAGTGGTTCCGTTTTCCTCGACTTCGCCAATATCGGGGAAGTTGGCGAGTCCAACGGCTTCGATACCTGATCCGGCGAGAAGCGCGTTCAGTTCCCTTACCTTTCCTTCATTGCGGGTCGCTAAAACTATCTTCCGTTTCATCAGGGACAATCCAGCGCGAGGCGATTATTTCTTTTTCAAGACGGGTTAATAACTCATTGAGGGAGTCGCCGTTTTTCGCGGAAATGAAGACGGCTTCGGGGAAATCTTCTTTGAGGATAGCCAATCTTTCCGCGGACACGAGATCGATCTTGTTAAGCACAAGTAGCGTTCTTTTGGAATTAAGACGCAATTCTTCGAGCGTCGCGTTTACTGCGTCAATTTGGGCGTAAATATCTTTTGATGAGGCGTCCGCCACGTGCAACAAGATATCGGCCTTGTCCAGTTCCTCCAGAGTCGCGCGGAACGCTTCCAGCAATTCTTTGGGCAAGTTGCGGATAAAACCGACAGTGTCGGAGACGACGATTTCTTTTTCCTGGGGGAATTTCAATCGGCGAGTCGTAGGATCCAGCGTGGCGAAATGCTGATCCGCCGTATAAAGGGAAGACGAAGTCAGTATATTGAGAAGAGTAGATTTTCCAGCGTTTGTGTAACCGGCCAGCGCGCAACAGGGCAGACCGTTGCGCTCCCTGGCATGGCGCGTCGCGGCGCGTCGCTTTCGGAGTTTTTCGATTTCCCTTTTCAGGTAGGTAACGCGCTCGCGGATTTTGCGCCGATCGGTTTCCAGTTTTGTTTCGCCGGGACCGCGACCGCCCACGCCTCCCATTAACCGGTCCAGCGCCTTGTTTTTTCCGGCCAGGCGGGATTGATTATAGGATAGTTGAGCTAGCTCGACCTGAAGTTTGCCAGCCTTCGTAGCCGCGCGGGAGGCGAAAATATCCAGAATGAGTTGCGAGCGGTCGAGGACTTTTCTACTGGTTATTTCAGCGAGATTATTTAATTGCGCCGGAGTCAGCTCGCCGTCGAAGATCAGGATATCCGCGTTAGCGTTCAAGGCCCGGATCTCCAGCTCCGCCAGTTTGCCCTTGCCCAGGATATGGGCCGGATGCGGAGCCGCGCGCTGGGACAGGGAGCCAGCGACCCGCAATCCCGCGGTTTTCGCCAGCGCCGCGAGTTCGGCCAGATTCCGCTCGCGGGTGGGCTGCGGTTCCTGCGAAACGGATACGAGCAAGGCGCGACCCGCCGAATTGTCGCGCGGAGCGGGGGATAACGGTCCGGAGTCGTCGCCCGGCATTGTCGCGATATCCAGCGCGTTTTCATGCCATGGCATGAGCTGGGAGACGACGTATGGATCGCTGGACGGAGAGTCCGCCAGTCGCGCCCATTGCCATTTTTCCGGCTCGCCCGCTTCGGTTACGGTCAGCGCGACTATCGCGTCCAGACGCAGGAAAAGCATGTCGGTAAGATCTTCCTGATCCAGAGGCGCGGGATCCAGGTGCGTATGCAGGAGTCGCAAACCGCGGGAGCCGCGACCAGTGTATGGGGATAATTGTGGAATAACGAGTCCGTTGGAAGATCCCACTATAACGGTATCGACTTTGCCGCGTCGATCGATGAGCAGACCCAGTTGGCGGTTCGCGCAACGGGAGAGCAGGGCTAGCTCTTTTGCCTGTTCATGGCTAAAAGCGCGGTCGACAGGAAAACGCCTTTTGTATAGACGCTCCATGGAGCGCGTATGACCGGGTTTTAATCCTTTTGTGTTTCCGGCGAGCGCTGGGATAGGTTACTCCGGGCGCAGATAGGATGAAATGAGAGCGTCGTATCTGGAAGTAGTCTCGAATGCCCTCGACGCCATAAGCCTGCGAAATTCCAGACTGGATTTCATATCGTTGGACGCGAGTTCCTCCATCGCCGGTTCGTACCAGTCCGGGGAGGAAATGGGCAGGACGCTGAAAAAGTTTTTGGCCGCAGCCCGCAACATGCAGGGACCGCCGATGTCGATCTCCTCGACGGCCTCCTTGGGAGAGAGGTTTCTTTCAACCGCGGAGGAAAAATCGTAGAGATTTACGCATACGAGATCAAAAGGTTTGATGCCCTTTTCGGCGATGGTTAGCAGATGCTCCGGATCATCCTTGCTCGCGAGGATACCGGCGTGAATTTTCGGATGAAGGGTTTTTACCCTGCCGCCGAGAATTTCCGGAAAACCCGTCACCGCGCTAACGGAAACAACAGGCAGACCGGCTTCGCGCAGGACTTTGGCCGTGCCGCCGGTCGAGACGAGCTCGACATTATTTTTCGCCAGGAAAGAAGCGAAATCGATGATTCCTTCCTTGCGCGTAACGCTCAAAATGGCCCGTTTAATTGGCAACCAGTCCATACCGCACCGCCGGGTTTCGCGTTCCCGCAAAAATCCGCCAAAGTGGCCGCCGGATAGTTGGAGACGCGACGAATTTTTAAACAAAAATAATTATCGCTTAAAAATAACATGACCGCAAGTATTGACAGGCGTCGCGGTCGCGCGTATAAGGAGGCTTCGCGGGGAAGTGGCTCAGTTGGGAGAGCGTTGCCTTCGCACGGCAAAGGTCGGGAGTTCGAATCTCCTCTTCTCCACCAAGATAGCATACAAAAAATTCCGTCAATGTACGCAAGTCATTGACGGAATTTATTTTTAAAGAATAAACTATCCGTGTATATACGCTTCAATCCGTTGATTGTCAACGCGTTTCCAGGGTAACTTCTAGTAAAACATTTAAGTATCCTTAAAAATAATTAACAATTTCGGAAAAGTTATATTGGATAGCGCATAAGGGATTGTAATTTCAAAGGGTAAGGGGAATATGGCTAAAACAATTAATGTCGCGAGCGCGTCTTCGGCGCGCGAATCGACCCTTTGACCATCGACGGACATGGATATGGGGCCGCGCGATAAATGAGAATGGCTACCGGGGCCGATTTCGTTTGACCGATGCTTGACTTTGAAATAATGGTATTTAACCATAGGATTTTATTTATAATCTTGTTCTCCTATTCTTCGCCAGAATTTCAATGGGTCGCGATTATACGCGACCTCTTTTTTTGTCCGGTCGAATTTTTTTGACTTTGACGGCGCCTCGCGCGTAGCGCTTCAGGGCAGCCAGTTTATATCATTTCGATTATTCTTCTTTTCTTGGCGTCAAATCGGTCAGGAGGATGGTTTGCGTGGGATACGCGCCGGTTATTTTCTCCTGATTTTCTTTTTCTTGTATCGCAAGGTTTACTTCCATCTGGGTATTCATAAACGCGGTTAGATCCTTGCCTTCGTCTCTCACTTTATAGATCAACTGGAAAAGGTAATTCGCCGTTCCGAAGCTGGTCATGCAACAGCGTTCGAATCTGCACTGGGGGAAAGAATTTACCACTTCCTTTATCATCTCAGGAAATTTCCTGACCACGGACATGGGATTCGAGTAGGCTATGCCAAGAGTAATTTCCACCTCCCGTTCTCTAACGTCGCCCTGGTTTACGATCACGGCGCTGGTCATCTCGGAATTGGGACAGATAATAATATCCCCCTCCAGGCTGACAAGTCTTGTGTTTTTTGGGCCAATCGCCGTGACGCTTCCCGATCTTTCTGTCGTCACTATGACAAAATCGCCGATTTTAAACGGTTTATCGAGCAGGATGACGAGGTAGCCAAAAAAATCCTTTATCACCGCCTGACCGGCCATTCCCACCGCCACGCCTATTATTCCCAGACCGGCAATGATGGTGGATACCTTGAGACCAAGATTATCGAGCAAAAATGTGCCGCCCAGCGTCCAGATCACACCCTGAATGATTGGCAACAAGGATCTCGATTGGGAATTTTCCAGATCCGTCCCCCGCTCGCGCATATACGCGTCCATATAAAAAGGCGCGAGCGTAGAAATAAATTTTACAGCGGCGAATGTGCAGAGTGTTGTAAAAATCGAGTCAATAGCCATATTGTAAATTGGCCCGATCACGAGTTGTCGCAATCCCCAGCCCCAGATTAGCAAGATAAGCAGAAAAAGACCTTCGCGCATAAGTTTCGAAAACATGCGTTCATTAATCCTGGGAAGTTTCGCGCGCGCTGTCTCCGTTCCGGATCCGGAATTGTTTTTTTCAGGCTTTGACGTGTATTTTATGACATTCTTTTTTATGATCTTGCATATAAGATAGGCGATAATCATCAGGACAAAAATGATCGCCGCCAGAATTAATAATTTGAGCGGATTGTTATTTTCCAGGAATAACTTAATATCAAAATATTCAAAGAAAAATTTAATCGCATCGACTTTGTCCATATTGCTTTCTCCAATATCGCGTATATCCCGCTATAGCAAATTCCGTTTGAAAATGTCACATAACGGGGAAAAAATCCGGCCTGGAATATTTTCGGGGGCGTTCGCGGACAGGTTTCGAAAGCTTCGGTTAACGGCGAGTCCGGGAGATAAAATTACCTCCGGGACGCGGACTTTTTTTCGCCTGATACTGTCCTGTTTTATGGAATTATAAGCTATGACGCGCTTCGGCAATCGAGTCAATAGCCGGCGCCCCAGGGAAAATTATTTTCGCGCCATATGGCAAAATAAGGGAAATCGCGTTACTGTATACACGAAATATTACTCCGGCTATTCGCAAAGGGGGAAGTATGGAAGGAGACGCCAGAAAGGAACTGCGGGAAATATTCGACGCGGGAGTAGCGGCTGTAGCTCCGGACGCGGCTCTGCTCGCCCATATGAAACTGTCGAACGGCGCGCTGGAGGCGGGCGGCAAAGTATTTCCCCTGACAAATCGCAAGATATATGTCTGCGGCGCCGGCAAAGGAGCCGCGCCCATGGCCGCGGCTCTGGAAAACCTGATAGGAGCGCTCGTCGCCAAAGGCGTCATTGTCGTCAAATACGGTCACCAGTTGCCTTTAAATAAATTCGAAATTTTCGAAGCTTCCCATCCTGTCCCAGACGAAGCCGGCGAAAAAGGCGCCGCCGCTTGCCTGGAGACCGCGAAGGAAACGGGACCGGAAGATCTGCTGATCTGCCTTTTTACCGGTGGCGCCAGCGCCCTGCTTCCATTGCCATACAAAGGCTTGAATCTGGACGATTTGAAAAAGGCTTCCGATCTTCTCCTGGCAAGCGGCGCGACCATTAACGAAATGAACGCCGTTCGCAAGCATTTATCGGCTATAAGCGGGGGTAGACTGGCCGCGACCGCAAAAGGCGAGGTTCTTTCCGTAATCGTCTCGGACGTGGTGGGAGACGATCTATCGACCATAGCTTCAGGTCCCACCGCGCCGGATCCCAGCACATTCGCCGACTGTCTCTACATCCTCGAAAAATACCGTCTGACTTCAAAATTCCCGCCTGACGCCCTGAAAATCTTGCGAACAGGCGCCGACGGCAAAATTCCGGAGACGCCAAAGCCCGGAAGCGAAGCGCTCGAAAGGACAACAAACATAATCGTCGCGAGCAACGCGCTGGCGGTCAAAGCCGCCGCGGAACGCGCGGAGCGACTGGGTTATCGGCCCTCCGTAATGAATGAGCCGATGACAGGCGAGGCGAAAGAAGTCGCGGCCCGGCTTGTTGAAATTGCGAAAGAAGAGAAAAAGAGCCTGAAAAGCGGGGACAAGGGAATTTGCATCCTGGCCGGGGGCGAGACGACCGTGCGGATAATGGGCGACGGGAGGGGTGGACGCAATCAGGAAATGGCTTTGGCCGCGGCTATTGATCTTGACGGCTCCGGCGGCGTCGCCGGATTGTTCGCCGGAACGGACGGAACGGACGGACCGACGGACGCCGCGGGCGGTTTCGCTTTTCCCGATACCGTCGGACGCATTGGCTCCAAAATAGACGCGCTGAAGTATCTGGCCAATAACGATAGCAATCCGGCGCTCGCGAAGGCCGGCGATCTCCTCGTCACCGGACCTACGCGCACCAATGTCATGGATTTGGCTATAATCCTGATCCAGCCTCGGGCTTAAGGGACTCAACGGTATAATTTAAGTTTAAAAACGGGATAGGTCGCGCCCTCGTCGTCAGTCGCGACGGTTGGCTCGCCGCCGCTTTTAACAGGACCTCGATAGGTATATTGACCAGGAGCGTTAACTTCGAATAAAAACACTGGCCTATCCTCGCTCAAAAACTCGCGGAGCCTTTTGTTAGCTCCCGCGAATTTTTGGTCTTCGGCAAAAGGGCGGCCGGCGAAGCTGATCGCGTCGCCTTTTTCTGTATTGGGACGTCCCGATTTAGTATTGTTTATTACGAGAACGACGGTTCCGGTCCGCGACGAATACCGGACGCCGCCTTCGCAGGCGCAATGAAAAATATCCATTAAACGCCTGTTGGAAATGGTCTCGCCGACTGTTAATGACGGGTCGAACACGCGCGATTTCTCCGTAGCGTTGTTTCGCCGAATAAACGACGGCTAAGGACGAGGCAATAAATCGGGATACTTTTCGCTACTTAAGGCGTTTTTGTAAAAATTGGCGATCTCTTTGCCGTCGCCGCGGGAAGCCGCGAGCAGGAATTCGCGCTGGGACACAGCGACGATAGCGGTGGCCGGCAAACCGTTTTGGACAAAAGCGAAAGAATATTGACCATTGTTGTTTTTTATTTTTCCCGTCGCCTTGAATTGCTCGGCGAACATCGAGGCTATTGACTCCGCGTCCGCCCCCAGACTGGGGCCGACGATAAGGGTTATCGATGTCGAGCCGTTTCCGTTGGAAAAAATGGCGTTGATATTGCCCTGTTGCTCGGTGGGAGGAATTACGGCTTTCCAGTCCGAGGGCAACTTCGCGGTGTAGAACTGGCACGAATAGAGCGAAGAATCGGAGGGCTCCCCGGGCGAGCTCTCTTTTGTTGATTGGGCGTTTCCGGATTTGGGATCATTTTCGGCCTTTTTGGATTCGTCTTTGGACGAAGGCCCCGGTTTTTCGGCGTCCTTGGCCGGGGTATCGGGATTCGCGCTCTCCGGATCCTTTTTGACCGCGTCCCCTTTATCTTCGGGAGCCGGAGGATCGGCGTTGGCTTTGGCCGGAGCTTCCGGAGCCTGGATGGAGGTCGCAAGAAAAACGTCCGCCTTTTTTTGATCTCCGTTAACGGTAACAAGTTTGAATACGCCGCCTTCCACGCTGACCGTCGCTTTGCAGACGGAGCCGTTTTGCGGAAAAGAAAAGCCGTACGCTCCGTTCTTTAAGCGCGGAGTGCCCGGAGCTTTAAATTCTTCCGCGAACATGGAGGCGATGGTTTCCGCGCTCGCGCCAAGGGTAGGTCCCATGACGAGGGTAACGACGCAGTCGCCGTTGTCCGTCGAGAAGATCGAACTTACATTACCCTGTTTTTCCTCCGGAGGCTGGATTACTTTCCAGCCAGCCGGCATTTTTACGCTATAATAGACGTTGGTCAGGGAATCCGGAGCCGGTTGGGGATGAGCGGCGTTTTCCTCCGCGACCGGGGCGTCCGCCGGTTGAGCCGCCGCGGGATAGGCCAGGAGCCAACATATAAGGATTAGGAGCAAACGCGACATTCCGATCCTTCGCTAGAGGGTATTGATATATGCTATTAAATATGAAAAACTGCCATAACCCGTAAATTTTTTTGATATAAATAAAGAAAATGGTTGTCAAGGACGGCGCCGCTCGATTCGGGTCGCGCGGTTCCGGATTGAAAAGAGCGGAAACGTTATAGCTGGATTGGGTCGTCATTGCCCGATTCCCATAGCTGACGCGCGACTTTTTAGCGAATGCCGGTCAGCGATATGAGGCGGGAGATAATGGCTGACGGCGCGGTATAGCCGAGAGGCGTATGTATGATCAGGATTCAGGAAATTCTCGATAAGGTAGCCGCGAATAACGACAAGGCCAATCTGGAGCTGATCCAGCGCGCCTATGTGTACGCCGCCAGCGCGCACGCCGGGCAGACGCGGTTATCCGGCGAGCCGTACTTATCGCATCCTCTGGCGGTGGCTTATACGTTAGCCGATATGGGATTCGACGAGCCGACGGTGGCCGCTGGATTGTTGCATGACACGGTGGAGGACACGAAGGCGACCATAGAGGAGATCGATGAAAGTTTTGGCGAGGAAGTGGCGGATATCGTCGACGGCGTCACAAAAATAAGCCTCATTCCATTCGAAAACAAGGAAGAAGCCCAGGCCGAGAATATCCGCAAGATGATTCTGGCCATGAGCCACGATATGCGCGTGCTCATGGTCAAGCTGGCCGACCGCCTGCACAACATGAGCACTCTGGATTTCCAGAAAACGCACAAGCAAAAACGGATCGCGCAGGAAACAATGGACATATACGCGCCCCTGGCGAATCGTCTCGGCCTGAATGTCCTGAAAAGGAGACTGGAGGATTTAAGCTTCAAATATCTGTCGCCCGATATCTACAACCAGATAGATCACTGGCTGGATTCCCATCAGGTAGTCGAAAAGCACATAATAGACAAAGTCGTGGAAATGCTGAAAAAGTTGCTCAAGGACAATAATATCGAAGGTGACGTGTACGGCAGAATCAAGCATAAATATAGTATATATAAGAAAATGCAGTCCCAGTCCCTGACTCTGGACGAAATGCACGATATTATGGCGTTCCGGGTGATAGTAAAAGATATAAAAGATTGCTACGCCGCGTTGGGTCTTGTCCATTCGCAATGGAAGCCGATCTACGGACGTTTCAAGGATTATATTTCAATGCCCAAAGCCAACGGTTACCAAAGCCTGCACACTACGGTAATCGGTCCGGAGGGGGAAAGGATAGAAATCCAGATTCGCACGGAGGAAATGCACAGACAGGCGGAGCACGGCGTAGCCGCGCATTGGCTATATAAGGAGAACGGCAGGGTAAACACGAAGGATCTGGAACAATTCTCATGGTTGCGGGAGATCTTCGAGCGGCAGGGAGAGGAAGCAGATTCCCGCGAGTTTATGCACTCCCTGAAGCTGGATCTTTTCAAGGACGAAGTTTACGTCTATACGCCCGCCGGAGACGTGAAAGAACTTCCCGAAGGCGCGACGCCCCTCGATTTCGCCTTTTTGATCCACACCAAAGTGGGTCATCATTGCGCGGGCGCGAAAATTAACGGTCGGCTCATGCCTCTGGGCACCGAACTGAAAAACGGCGATATAGTTGAAATAATCACAGATCCATCCCGAAAGCCCAATCGCGACTGGCTGAAAATGGTAAAAACCGCGAAAGCCAGAAACCTGATTCAACGTTACTTGCGCACGGAGGAAAGGATCCACGCCGGCAATCTGGGCCGCGAATTATTGGAAAAA
>CAMWPE010000016.1 GCA_947176055.1 uncultured Desulfovibrio sp. | reverse complement strand
GTATATTTCTGTTCGCTATAAGACCGTTTTTGGGCGAACAAAATAACTCCGGGATCGCGGCGCGAGCTGCGAAGGCTCCCGCAAACGCCGCCTGATTCAAGCGCGGGATATTGAAATTATTATCGGCTATTCCGGATTTAGCTTAATAGCCGCGGGTTCGAGGGAGCCCTTGTCCGCGGCGCGACTTTTTCCCGCGCGAGTTCGCGGAAACGCGCGATTTTTGACGCCGCGATCCCCTTGCGCCCTGGCCCGAAAAATAGTAAAAGAAAAAAAATTTTTATTCAGAGGCGACAGGCATGAGTTCTGTGACCATTAAAGGCTATGTAACCTCTCTCCCCCGCGACCTCGATCCCCGGCAGGCCAATGTGGCTATAGCGCAGGACGGCGTGGAATACCGCATTCTGCCGCGCGGCGCGGGCATCGACCTCGACGACGAGGTCAATGTGTCCGTCGAGGCCACCGGAACTATCGAGGAAGGCGAAGACGGAACTGTATATTTTACCGTAAGAAGTTACAAAGCGCTGGAGGATGACGCCTGGGAAGAGGACGACTGGCCGGAAGAATAAAAAACGGCTTCAATTTATCCAGACTGGATTCCCGCCGCGGATTCCGGTCTTTTTTTGCGCCCGGCAATTATTGACGGACGGCGAGGCGCGCGATTTTTACCTTCGCCATATGCTCCAGCTCGTCGGCGATGGCCAGGGCGTCGTCGATTTTCGCGCCCGCGGCGCAGAGGCCGTGCCGGGGCAACCAGACGGCCCGGGGAAACGGGGCTGACAGCGACCGCAGAGCGCTCGCGGCGTTTTCGCCCACCGCGACGGATCCGAGCGGAGCCTCCTCCGCGACGGCGAAACGCTTTTGCCAAATTTCGCTTTCCTGTAACCAGGAGGGAAGGAAATCGGCCGCGACTGACGGTTTAGCGTTTGTAGCCCGTTCCAGGGCCTGCAGATTGACGGGATGGGTGTGCAGGACGGCGCGAATTTCGGGGAATGCCTCGTACAGGGCCGCGTGCAGGCGCCATTCCGACGAAGCCTTTTTATCTCCCCAGATTTTCCGGCCGCTTGTGTCGAGCTGGACGAAGTCTCCGTCCCTCAGCCTACCCTTGCAAGCGCCGGCGGCCGTTATGACGAAAAAGTCTTCGCCTGTTCGCGCGCTGGCGTTGCCGCTCAAACCGTCCATATGACCCCGCTCCCAGGCCAGAAGGCAGATCCGCTTAAGTCTGTTCGCGGTTGCCGGTATTAAAGCCCGCGCTTTTCGCTTCGCGACGCGATTTTCCATAAAAGCCGTTCCTTTTTAATCCGGACGCCCCGGTCTATGCGAAATGATCGAAGCCGCGCAATCCGGCCAGATTGACGTCGTCGCAACGCAGTTCGCCGTCGCCGGTTACTTTGCCGATAAGGCGAAAACCAGGGATGGCCTTGCGCAGGGTTTGGGCCATATCCGGCGCGCAGGACCCCAGCAGGGCGTAGTCCTCGCCGCCGATGAGGGTTTGCAGGACGGGGTTTTCGTTTTCCTCCCGCCAGTACGCGACGACCTCCGGGTGCAACCAGGATTCAGCGTATTCCAGCTTCGCGCCCAAGTTCCCGGAATGACTGGCCAGTTCGCCGCTCAAACCCAATAGACGGGGAAGATCGCGGCAAACGCCGTCGGAAACGTCCATGAGAGCCGGGGGTCTCGCGTTGCCGCCGGCCCTTGCCAGCATGAGACCAGCTTCGACCTTCGGCGTTGGCCGCAAGTGCGCTTCGCAACAGGCGGGCCATTTGGTCCTTGCGGCTTCGCCTTCCCGCTCCAGGGCCAGCAAGCCGACTCTGGCCAGTCCCAGCTCGCCTACCGCGAAAATCGCGTCTCCGGGCATACTGCCGCCGCGCTTGAGGAAACCGGCCCCATCCAGGGCTTCGCCGATCACCGTAATGGACACGACCAGACGGGCGGAGCGGGATAAATCGCCGCCAGCCAGAACCAGACCGTATTTTCCGGCCAGAGCGGCCATACCGCCAAAGAACCCGTCCAGCCAGCCTTCCCCGACAGATTCGTCAAATCCCAGGGACAGGAAAAAGGCCGTAGGCCGGGCGCCGCACGCCGCCAGATCGCTGATATTGACGGCGAGCGCCTTATGGCCGATTTCGGCGGCCGAAAAATAGGAGCGTCTGAAATGGACGTCCTCCAAGAACAAATCCGCGCTGACGCAAAATTTGCGATCGCCCTTGAAAATGGCGCAGTCGTCGCCGCGGCAGAGATCGAGGCGGGAATGGGAATTGGGAAAGCGGCGGGCCAGCGCCTCCAGGGTCGCGTCTTCGGACAGGAGCGATTTGTCGAACCCCATTCAGTCCTCCATAAGCAGATAATTGGCGAGGATGATCTTCAGTCCGTAGCCCGGGAAATTTACCTGTAACTTGTCGTCATCGATCTTCTTGATAATCTTGCCCCTGCCGAAAATGCGGTGCCTGCAATAACCCTGGGAAGAACTCTCGTACCGGGACGCGAACTTCGTCTCTCCCTCCGTCGTCGGAGCTTGCGGCTCCGGAAAAGGCGAAACACGGAAAGTCGCCCCCGCGACGGGGAGCGAGTCCGTTTTTTCCAGAACGCCTCCCATCTTCTCCGCGTACCGCGTCGCGCTGGAGGAGGGCAACTCGCGAAGAAAAGGGCTCTGAATAGCGGACGTCCTGCTCTGGAGCATTTTATTATAGATCGCGGCGGGAGCGTAAAGCTCGAGCTCCTTTTTCGCGCGGGTGCACGCCACATAAAAAAGACGTCTTTCCTCTTCGAAATCCTCGGATCTGGCTACGGATCGGCGCGAGGGGAAGCGATCTTCCACCAGATCAATAATCAGAACCGCGCTCCATTCCAGACCTTTGGCGGAATGAACTGTGGAGAGGGTGACGCAATCGTCGCTTTCAGTCGAGTCCTGGCCGGCGTCGAGCGCCATATCCGCCATAAACAGATCGAGACTGGCGTAATTGGCGCTCATCTGGATAATTTCGTCGATGCCCGCGAGCCTGGTAGGCCAGTCTTCCGGATAGAGCCTCTCCATATAAGGCCTGTATCGATGGAAAATCTCGAGGAAAATTTCGCGAGGCTCCGGCGGATTGACGCGCAAGCCGTCGACCAGACGCAAATCGGCAAGGAAATCCGGGAACTTGCGGCAGGCCTTTTCAAGGGCTCCCAGGTCGTTTTTAGCCATTAAATTATATAATTTCTCCGCGGTCTTCGGACCCGCCCCCTTATGCATGGCGGCCAGGCGCGAAAATGCCGGCGCGTCGAGGGGGTTGACGATCAGGCGGGCGAAAGCGAAGAGATCCTTGATATGGGCCGCTTCCGTAAAGCGGACGCCGCCGTATTTGCGGAATGGAACGCCGTCGCGGCGCAGGGAGTTTTCCAGCTGATAGGAATGGAAACCGGAACGGAAGAGCACGGCGATCTCGTTGGGCCGGTACCGGGTCAGCAATTCGCCGATCCGCTCCGCTACAAGATCAGCCTGCGTCGCGTCGGAAATGGGCGAAATTATCCGGACTTCGGCGCCGCCTTCGCGAGCGGTATAGAGCTTTTTTTTGAAAGATTCTTCGGACCGGCTCAAGATATTGTTGGCCACGTCAAGAATGGGCTGGGTCGAGCGGTAATTCTCTTCCAGGGGTATGATCCTGGTCCGGGGAAAAGCATTCTGGAAATCGAGCATATTCCGGACATTGGCCCCGCGAAAGGCGTATATGGACTGGGCCTCGTCGCCTACGGCCATCACTTTGGCCGGAGGGCCATTTTCTCTATCCTGGCCGGCGAGAGCCTGGACAATACGGGCCTGGACAAGATTGGTGTCCTGATACTCGTCCACAAGCACATATTGGTATCTCTCTCTCGCGCGCTCGCCGGCCTCGCTTTTAAGAACATCCTCCAGCTCGAAGAGCAGATCGTCGTAATCCAGCAACGCCTTTTCGCGCTTATAGTCTTTATAGGCGTTCCCGATGGCAACGATGTCAGGAGCGTATGGCAACAAATGAAAGCTGTCCCTGCCCAGGATTTCCTCGATGGAGAGCTCCTTGTTGCGGGCCTTGCTCAAAATGTCCGCGATTGTCTGCGCCTTGGGAAAGGCCGAATCGCCTTTGCCCAGTTTCAGGTTGTCCTTTAGCTGGCGAATAATCTGGCTCGCGTCGGAAGGATCAAGCAAGGTAAAAGGACGCTCGCCCAGCCACGCCGGAGGATAACGGCGCAACACGCTAAAGGCGAATGAATGAAAGGTGCCTCCGGCCACTCCCTGGGCCGGACGCTCGAGCAACCGTCCGGCGCGCTCGAGCATTTCCTGGGAGGCCTTGCGCGTAAAGGTAAGCAGGAGGATGGAGCGCGGATCCGCGCCGTGTTCCAAGATCCAGGCCAGTCGCCAGACGATTGTTCTGGTCTTGCCGCTGCCGGCGCCGGCGACCACCAGCACGGCGTCGTCGTCGCAGGATACGGCTTCGTATTGGGCCGAGTTCAAGGAATTGGCGTAGTCCAGCATATAGCCAGTCTAGCAAATTCCCCGTCAATCGTACAGTGGCCTCGCGTCCCGTCGGCATTCCGGTAAAACGGAGGCGTTAGCCTTCTTTTCCTTTTAGGCGATAGGCGCTAGGCTTTGCGATAAAACTTTTTCAGGGAGACGCGCGTGGACGAAACCATGACGAAAGCCATTGACGATCTGCTCAAGGTCGCGATGTTTGAAAACTGGTTGCGGTTCTATTTTATTAAACCCCAGGAAGACGACGATGAGACAATAAAGATAGAACTGCCCGAAAAAACCTTAACAAAAATCGCCGCCCTCTATCCAGAATATCTGCCCCTGGCCCGGGAACTCAACGGCAAACCTCTGGACTTCGCCGCTTCCCGCGACGCCATACTGATGTACGTTCTCGATTATATCGACGGCAAGTCCCTGCCAAGGGGATTAGCGGACAAAGCCTTTTCCAGCAAGGAATTTCAGTCGCGACTAGGCCTGTTTAACGCCTGGGTTCAAATTCATGAAGAAGCGCTGGATCGCGGTTTTCTGGATTTTGGCCAATGGGTCGGACTTTTCCGCGAATGGGAAAAAGCGCGGGAATCAGGCGAACCGGGGGAAAAGACCCCGGAAACCGGAGAAGGCTCCTGATCGCCGGATATTAAATATCCAGAAATAGGGACTGCCCCCGCGCGGCGAAAGACTGGTCGCCGGCCAGCCAGAGCAAAGGACCGGCCAGGGCATCCCGGTCTTTCCCCCGCTCCAGCTCCCGGGTAAGAGTCGCGCTTAATATAAGCGAGTTCGTTCGCGGACTCTCCGCGACAGGGGAAAAGCTGTCGCTGTCCCGGCCATCCGTCCAGATATGAACGACGCTCGCGCTAGGCGCGACGACAGGCCGGGCGGCCGCGGCTAGTCCGATCAGGACTTTTTTCATGGCTTCGGCCAAGGCGGCGGGAGAGATCGCGACTATGACATCCAGACCGCCCATGGTTTCCGCCGCGGCCGCCGGCAACGCATTCAATTCGCCCGCGTCGAAAAGATTCGCCCCAAGGGCTTCGATGACGGCGGCTCCATGTTGGCTTTTGACGGAGCGAACCGCCTCCGAGGCTTCTGTGTAATTTTTTGCGGCGAAGGCGACCCTGGCCTCCGCGTCGACGCAGATCGACGCGACCGCCGTCGCGAGCCGTATGTCGCCCTCCGCGCAAACCAGCGCCGTCTTCCCTGTCAGACTTAATTGACGCTCTCTCATGCAAGCTCCTCTCGCGCGAGCAGATCCCGGTTTTTTGTAGAGAAGTTCCAGGCGTCAGTCAGGATATCGCCCAAAGTTTTTTCAGCCTGCCAGCCGAGAAGATTTTTGGCCAGGGAGGCGTCCGCGACGAGACGCGGCGGATCGCCGGGCCGTCTTTCCCGGACTGTCGCGGGAACCGGCGCGCCCGCGACGGAGGCGACTCCGTCGATAATTTCCCGGACGGAATAGCCCGCTCCGGAGCCGAGATTCATGGCCAGGGACTGGCCGCCGGCCGCCAGATACCCCAGACCCAGGGCGTGAGCGCGGGCGAGATCTTCCACATGCACATAATCTCGGACGCAGGTTCCGTCCGGCGTAGGGTAATCGTCCCCGTAAATACCGACGCCGGTTCCGCCCATGGCGGCCATTATTACGCGGGGAATGAGATGCGTTTCCGGCGTGTGAGCCTCGCCGATTTCGCCGTCGGGGCTGGCGCCGGCGGCGTTGAAATAGCGCAGACTCATCCAGTTCAGGCCGTAGGCGCGTCCGGCGTCGCGCAACATCTTTTCCACAAAAAGCTTACTCTCGCCGTACGGATTTATGGGATTGAGCGGCGTTTCTTCGCTTATGGGGACAATCTCCGGCTGGCCGTAAACGGCGCAACTGCTCGATACTACGATATTGGCTATTTTTTCCGCCGCCATGGCCTGGAGCAGACCGACGGCCCCGCCGATATTGTTCGAATAGAAGGAGACGGGATCGGCCATCGATTTCCCGATTTCAGTCCTGGCGGCGAAATGCAAAACTCCGTCGGGCCGGTACTTTTTCAGGACTTCCCTTACCCTGCCTACGTCGCGCAGATCGCCTTTCTCAAGCGGACCCCATTTGACAAAATCCTCGCGGCCCGTCGAAAGATTATCAAAAACGACTACGTCGGCTCCCTGTCGCTCCAGCAATTTGCAGGCGTGGGAGCCGATATAACCGGCGCCTCCGGTAACCAGAATCCTCACGCCATTTCTCCGGTCGCGCCCAGCAATTTTTTGAAATAGGGGATCGTCCGGCGCAGACCCTCCTCCAGATTTATCTCCGGCTCCCAGCCAAGCTTTTCGCGTGCCAGGGAGATATCGGGTTGCCTTTGTTTCGGATCATCCGCGGGCAGCGGCTCGTAAATTATCCGCGAGCGGCTCCCGGTCAATTCCACTACCTGTTCGGCCAATTCCTTGATCGTGAATTCGCGCGGATTGCCCATATTCATGGGCCCTATAAATCCGGGATCGGTATTCATGAAGCGGATCACGCATTCGATCAAATCCGAGACATAGCAGAAAGAGCGCGTTTGCGAGCCGTCGCCGTATATCGTAATGGGCTCTCCCTTGAGCGCCTGAATAATAAAATTGGAAACCACGCGCCCGTCGTCGGGCAACATGGCCGGCCCATAGGTATTAAAAATCCGCCCCACCTTTATGGGCAACTTATGTTGGCGGTGATAGGAAAAGAAAAGAGCCTCCGCGCAACGCTTGCCCTCGTCATAACAGGCGCGAAGGCCGATGGGGTTGACGTGTCCCCAATAGGATTCCTTTTGCGGATGCTCGAGGGGATCCCCGTAAACCTCGCTCGTCGAGGCCTGAAAAATGGGGACATTCAGCCTTTTGGCCAGACCGAGCATATTGATGGCGCCGTGCGCGCAAGTTTTGATAGTCTGCACCGGATCATGCTGATAATGAATGGGCGAGGCCGGACAGGCCAGATTGTAAATCTCGTCGACCTCTATGTAGAGGGGAAAGGTGACGTCATGCCGGATTAGCTCAAAATCCGGATTCCCCAACAACGGCTGTATATTTCCCTTTCCGCTCGAAAAGAAATTATCGACGCAGACGACTTCATGGCCGGCGTCGAGCAACCTGCGACATAAATGCGAGCCCAGGAAACCGGCGCCTCCGGTCACCATCGAGCGTATTTTGCCAAACATCCCCACTCCCGCGAAGAATAATTGCAAGATCCCCTGTTTGCGACTGATTATAAATTTATGAAATTAAAACGACGCTAAAATTTAGTCAAGCGAGCCCCCCGGCCGACCGGAGCGCGACGCCGAATGAGCGCTTCGCGGGGAGAAAGGCCATGGTCCCTCTCTCCCTGATTTTAGAAGTTCTCGACTGGATTCGCGGGAGTCGCGTCAGCCATCATCTTCTGGCTGAATGAGAACGAGGCCGCGTCCGGATCAGTCTGGACAGACAGGAGCGCGGGGCCGGGAGCGGCCAGCCATTTCCTGACCGCGTCTTCGAGTTTGGCGGGATCGGCGACGGTCTCCGCCTGGAAGCCCATAGCCCTGGCCACGGCGCCGAAATCGGGATTGTCCAAGGACGTTTCCTCGGGCTTGAATCCGGCCAGCTCCATTTCCCATTTTACAAAGCCAAGCGTCCGGTTGTCCGCGACAAAAATCTTTATGGGCAACTTGTATTGAATGATCGTGAGCAGATCGCCCAGAAGCATGGCCAGGCCGCCGTCGCCGCTCAAGGAAACAATCTGCCGTCCGGGACAGGCCAGCGCCGCGCCTATGGCCTGCGGCATGGCGTTGGCCATGGATCCGTGCATAAAGGAGCCGATCATTTTCCGGTTTTTGCCGCAAGTGAGATAATGACTGCTCCACAAATTGTTCATCCCGGTATCGACCGTGAACACGCAGTCGTCGTCGGCCAGCTTATCAAGGAGGGAAAAGAAATATTCCGGCCGGATAGCTCCGATCTTTCCCTTACTTTCGACAGGCTTGCGATAAGCCGCGAGAATTTCCGCGTAGTTCGCCAGCGCCTTATCGAGGAATGCGCGATCCGTTTTTTTCCGGATTTTTGGCGTCAGCGCGTCAATGAAAAGCTTGCTGTCCGCCCGGATGCCCAGGCCGACGTCGGCGACCTTGCCAATTCTCTCCGGCCGGACATCGACCTGGATAATATCGCGCCCTGCCGGGAAAAAGCCCGGATAAGGGAAATTCGTGCCAATGATCAGGATCGCGTCGGCCTCCGCGATGGCCTGGACGCCGGACCACATCCCCAGATAGGCCAGATGGCCGACATAGTTCGGGCAGTTCCGCGTTATCTCGAGCTGGCTTTTGTAGGTCGTCACAACCGGAGCGGCCAGCAGATCCGCGAGACCGGCAAGCTCGTCGACCGCTCCCGCGGCGCCCAGGCCGGCAAAAATGGCGACTTTTTTCGCGCCGTTGAGAATGTCCGCGGCTTTCCCGAGTTCTTCGGCGGCCGCTTCGGGCAGCCGGTCGGTCGTCAGCGGCTCCATGGTCGCGCCGGCGCCTACGGCCTCAAGGCCGCTGACATCCTGCGGCAAACCCACGACGGCCACGCCCGATTGGGAGACGGCATGTTGCATGGCGTTCTGGAACATATGCGGAACCTGCCCCGCGTTGGCCGCCATTTGATTATAGAAATTGCAATTGGAGAAGAGAAGGATGGGATTCGTCTCCTGAAAATAGCCCGTGCCAAACATGGCGGATGGGCAGGTCGAGGCTATGGCCAAAACCGGCGCGTCGCTCCGCTGGGCGTCGTACAGCCCGTTAATCAGATGGACATGTCCGGGTCCGCTGCTGCCGGCGCAAACCGCCAGGGAACCCGTAAGCTGGGCTTCGGCGCTCGCCGCGAAAGCTCCCGCCTCCTCATGCCGCATATGGATAAAGCGGATCCTGCCGTCGCGGACAAGGGCGTCCGTCAGCGCGTTCAGGCTATCGCCCGTTATGGCATAGATCCGCTTTACCCCGGCTCCCGCGAGCATATCCGTAATTTGCTCCGCCACTGTCCGACCTTTTTTCTCGCCCATACTCTCGCCCTCCGGCGTCAGAAGTTAATTCGCGTCAAACAACGCGTCGCGAACGACATTCCTTTGCCAATTAAAAGCATAAGGCCCGATAAAATCTATCGCGAGCGGATCTATTTTATCCGGAGCGCCGCGCCTCCCGGAAATCGGGCGCGGTCTCCAGCCAGATCGGAAAGAGCCGTCCGTCCCGCAAGCGTCCTATACGCCATTCATTCCGGCGGCATAAACCCAGAACGGCCACCGAAATCGCGATTCGCGAAAGTCTCGCTTCGCCAATGTCCGGCGTCAGGAGTCGCCAGATATCCGCTTCCTCACGGCCTGGGTCGCGGTCTTTGTCGCGAAGTCGGCTTAATTCTTTTTCAGCCCTGGCTTCCGCTTCGTCGCGAAGGGCTCCTCCGGCGTCCGCAGCCCAAAGCAAAGCCGCCGCGCGAACGGGAGCGCCGCCGCGCAGGAGCGCCTTCGCGTATACCGCAAGTCTTTCAGGCCGCGGATCCAGATACCAGGCCAGAGCGGCCGCCAAGGGAGGGGCCCCCTGGTCCGCCAGCTCGGCGAAACCCGAGGCCGCGCGGCTTCTTTCCACAAGTTTCAGGGGAGCGATCTTTCGCGCCTCGAGAAATCCGCCCGCCCCCCAGGCGCCAAGAATGGCCTCGAGCCAGGCGGAAACCTCCATCTCCGCGTTCTCGCCGGGAAACTCTTCGCGAAATTCGCGCCGCCGCTCAGCCAGATCGGCTTCGTCGCCCGTCGCAAGTTTCCATTCATTCAAAGCCTTGAGCCGGGCGCCTACTCTCGAAGCGCCTATAAACGCGTCCGCGTCCAGCGGCGCGTCGCTCCTGTCCTCGCTTATGATTTTCCGTCGCGCGACGTCGTTGTCCCGCGCTAGACAATCGAGTTTAGCCTTATACTCCATCCGCTTCCCCGCTTTCGCGACGATCCCGGCGCTCAACCCTCCCGGAATTTCAAGCCGCTCTGCTTTTCCATGCTTTCCAGCGTTTTTATCGTAAAATCCTTTTTGGGGTGGATAACCGTTACCCTGCCTTTTTTAACCGGATGTCTGAACTGGTGATGACTTCCGCGGGTATGGACCAGGCGCCAGCCGTCCGCTTCAAGAGCCTTGATTATTTCCCGACTATCCATGCCTGGCCTGTTGACAAAAGTATATTAAATTTCATTTATTAAATACCGCATTAACAAGTATTCTGGAAGACGACGGGCGACTTCGTCAAGCCCCGTCGCGCTTTATTTTCGCCAACGCGCGGAGGCGGTTCATGCATAAATACGTCGCCCAGTTTACGCCGGCGGAGGACAGAGAGGGCGCCTGGTGCGTGGAGTTTCCCCAGCTTGAGGGTTGCTTTACCGAAGGGGACACTCTCGCCGAAGCCCTGGAAAACGCCCGCGAATGCCTCACCAGCTATCTCGAGGCCTCGTCCCAGGAAAACGACGAATTTCCCGTCCCCCTATCTCCGGAGCAAACGCGGGAAATAATAATGGAAACTATGAAAAACAACGGCGAATCCTGCCCCGCGGGCGTTTTTTTTCACACTGTGCTCTCCCATCCCCTCGAAAAATGAAGAGCCCGGCCCCCACGGTCGCGCCCGTCCTCCATAAATTCCGGACTCTCCCTCAATGCTCTCGGATCTGCTGAAATCCATCGAGCGTCTGGAGCCCGCGGCCTTTACCATCATCATGGCGACGGGAGCCTTCGCCCTTGCCACGGGCGATTTAAGCCGGATCTTTCCGGTAATGCTAAAGCCCGCCCAAATCCTCAATGTCCTCAATTTTATCCTTTTCGGCCTCTTGCTCGTCTTCGCCCTGTGTACATGGCCCTTTCATGACAAAGAATTCCGGGAGGATCTGCTGAATCCCCAAAGCGCGGCTTTCTACGCGGCGCTAGCCATAGCCTTTCTCGTGCTGGGCGCGCAGGGGCTCCGCTTCGGACTGCCCGACTGGCTCTCCGTCTCGCTCTGGGCGACCGGCTGTCTTCTTACTCTCGGCGTCAGCTTCGCCATAAATTACCATTTTTTTACCCGCGCTACCCCCGCGCTCAACCTCTTCACTCCGGTGTTTTTCATCCCAGTGGGCGGTCTCGTCGTTATCCCCGTAGCCGGAGTGAACATCATGAATCTGGCCGCCGGCTTCCTTTACGATCTCCTGCTCATGGTTAATTCCATGGCGCTCGGCGGCGGTCTGTTGCTCTATACCGGTCTCTTCAGCCTCCTGCTGCACCGGCATTACACGACGGAGAGCCTGCCCCATCGTCTGGCCCCGACCGTATGGATTCATCTGGCCCCCATAGGCTGGGGAGGGGTCAGCTTCGTAGCCCTGGCGGAACATTTTGGCAAACTGGAATCGTTTTCGCGAATGTTCGCGGTCCTTCTCTGGGGCGCCTGTTGCTGGTGGCTCATTATGTGCCTCATCCTCACCTGCCGCGCCGCTTTCTCCGGCCAGATGAAATTCTCTCTGGCCTACTGGGCCTTTATCTTTCCCCTTGGAGCCATCGCCATTCTCTCTTTTAGACTGGGCCAGTCCTGGTGGGCGGCCTTTTATTTCGCATGGGGTCTGATGGCCGGAGTCTGGCTGATAGCCGCCTGGAATACCTTGAAAAGCTTCGCCGTCTGGCTAACGCGGGCCTGTCGCCGATCATGACTTCGACCGGTTTCGCGATTTGGGTAAATACCGCCGACCTCATATAAATCCGGGATGAGAATCCATGCTCGAAACGACTGTGTTTATCTGCGGCGCGCTTGTGATGATCCTCGAGATGGTCGGCGGACGGATGCTGGCTCCGCATGTCGGCACTTCCGCCATTGTCTGGACAAGCGTCATAGGAATCGTCCTGGCTTTCCTCGCCCTTGGCGCATGGGCCGGGGGCGTGTTCGCGGATAAAAAACTCTCCCTTAAAGGCTTGGCCGAAGCGTTGACTGGCGCGGCGGCGGGGAGCGCCATAACCGCGTTCTTTCACGCCTCCATGGGCGCGGCTATCGCCGGCGGGATAGACAACCTCTACGCGGCGGCCGTCGCGTCGGCCATAGCCGTCTTCGCGTTGCCCGCATTCTTTTTCGGCATGATAACCCCCTATGTCATCCGCTTGCGAATCGCTTCCATTGACACAGCCGGAGCCACTGTGGGACGCCTTTACGCGCTTTCGACCGCTGGCAGCATTATCGGCTCCTTCCTTGGCGGTTTCGTCCTTATATCACTGTTCGCCAGCGCGGCCATAGTCTGGGGGATCGCCTTCGTCCTGTTAATCCTGTCCCTGCTCGTTTCGCCAAAAAAATTCTGGCTCCGCCTTGTCCTCCTTGCGGTATTTGTCTTTCTGGCGTGGCAGGATATGGCTTATTCCCAATGGCGCAAAGAAAAATACGGCGAAGAAATTATCGAAAGCCCCTACAATGTAATCCGGCTCATGAATGGACGCGACTCCTCGCGCGGCGGCGCGGCTATCCGCCTGATGGCCACTGATCCGGGCTATTCCCAGTCCGGTATGCTCATAGACGACCCGGCCGAGCCGTATTTCGATTATACCCGCTATTACGCCCTGGGTCCCAAATACGCGCCGCGAGCCAAAAAGATTCTAATGCTAGGCGGAGGAGGCTATTCCGTGCCCAAATGGCTGTTATCGGGAAAAAGCGGCATCGATCCGGACTTTTCATTGAAAGTCGTGGAGATCGACCCGGCAATGACGAAAACGGCGCGCGAGCATTTCGCCCTGAAGGATGATCCCCGGATGGAAATAGAGCATCGCGACGCGCGGCAATTTCTGAATCGTCAGCGGGATCAATACGATCTGATTTTCGTGGATGTTTTCAACTCCCATTACTCCATACCTTTTCAAATGGGCACGGCGGAGGCGATCCGCGAACTCCGGCGCGCCGCGGCCCCCGGCGGAGTTCTGGTAATGAACATGATTTCCGCCATAACGGGCGAAAACGGCCGCCTGTTCCGCTCCGTGTGGCAAAACCTGAAAAAGGCATTTCCGGATATCGACGTTTATTGCGTCGGCTATCCCAATCAGCCGGACAAAGTCCAGAATCTGATTATATTAGCGCGGGATCCGCTGAAGCCGGAAGCGTCGTCGCCGGCTATTGTCCCCGTCTCCCCGGACGCGAAGGAAATAGAGCGGATGGAAAGACGCCGCTACGAAGGCGACATTCCCGAAGACACGCCGCCGTTAACAGACGAATTCGCGCCTGTCGACAGATATACCCTGATGCTTACGGACAAGTAACAGCGCTTTGCGCGCGACGAAGCCGCGGCAATGAGGAAATGGAAGACTAAAGCTACGTCAGGCCGGAGCCACGCTAAATATTTTATTGGCTCCAAAGGCTATGGCGAAACAAAGGACTGCGACGACCGCGCTTAGCGCCCAGGTTTCCACGAGCTACTTCCGGAAATCGCGGCATTGCAACTCGCTTACGATCCAGGAATAGCCGGCGGTGGCCAGCGCGGCCAGAGAGACGGTAATCACGAGCGCGCGGACTGGATCTTTTATAAACAGATAAGGCGCGAGAAGGACGGTCGTCGTCAGAAGATAGGCCAGACCGGTGGACAGGGACGCCTTCAGGGCTATTCTGAGATCGCGACGACTTTTTTCGGCCAGATATTCCGCCGAAGCCATGGAAAGGGTCGCGGCCACGCCGGTCGTCAGCCCCGCCAGGGCGATTGTCCTGCTGTCGCCCAGGGATACGGTAAAACCAGCCAGAGCGCCGGTAAGCTCCACTAGCGCGTCGTTCAAACCCAGGATGACCGCGGCGATATAGGCCCTTCTGGCCGGATCAGAATTTTTTTCGCCGTATCGGCAACGCGCCATATTTTATTTGCCCTCCCGAGGCTTTTTGACCAGTCTTACCTTATCGATGGCCATGCACAGGCCGCATAAACCCACAGTGAATGCGGCTGTGACAAACACGCCGCGATATCCGAAACCTTCCGCTATTACAAAGCCTCCTAGAACCGGCGCCAGCATGCCGCTGGCATCGAAGGTGGCCATCATTACGTTTGAGTTAATCGACCGTGTCTCCGGCGTGGATCTATCGTAAACGGCGGCGGCCAGGAGAGGATATAAAAAACCCAGACCAAGACCGTAAACGCAGGCGATGGGAATAAAATAAGCGGACGAGCCATAGGCGAAGCCCGCCATGCACGCGGCCAGAACCAGCGAGCAGATAATAGTGTATTTATGCCTGGGCAGAGTGTCCATACGATGGCTGCCAAAGACCCTGACCAGAATGATGGTTACGCTATAGGCGGTAAAAAAGTGGGCAGGATGCGCGCCGGTCAACCCGCAAAGTCCTTTCATGAAGAAGATAGCCAGCACCGTGGTCGAGCTGAACGAGAGACAAGCAAGATAGACAAAAGCGAGTCCCGAATGAGTTATGGAAAAAAGCAATTTTTCCCGGGTGAGACCGATCGCTTCGGCGGGAGTTATTTCCGGTTTTCGCAAGCGTTTTTCCAGCAATAAAACCATGATCAGGGATGGAATCCCGAGGATCGCCGTCCAGGCGAAAAGACGGGCCTCGCCGCCGACCAGGGGCAATAGAACTTCCGATAAGGCGGGGATAATGGAATAAGGCAGGAGCATGGTCAGGGAAAAGAGGGCGAAACCTCTCGCGCTTTGCCCGGGAGGAATGCATTCGACAAGCACGCCCACCGTGCAGGCCGAGTAGATCGCCAGCGCCACGCCCTGAATCAGGCGCAAGCATAAAATCATGGGGATGGCTCCCGACGCTGAGACAAAGGGATACAGTGTCATGACGGACGTCGCGGCGATCAGCGAAAGGAGCATTGGCCAGAGCTTGCCAAAACGGAGCATGAACATACTGGTCACGGGCCGGAACACAAGAATCATGGCGAAAAGGGAGGAGAGGAGTATCCCGCGCCAGGTCGCGTCTATTCTCAACCCCTCCATCCATTGCTCGAAACAGTAATACACGGCGATATAACTGTTTGAGCACATGGCCATGAAAAAGAGGAGAATAAAATCCCGGGACAATAATTTTTGAGGTTGATAACCGGGCTTATCCCAGCGTTTGGGAGGTTTTTGCGGCCCGACGAAACGCGCGCGGCCAAAAATGCTCAAAATGGCTTCCACCATAGCAAAGCCTCAAAATTTTATTTAAAACAATATCCGCGAAAACCGTTCCCCGTATGCGGGACGAATCTCGCGGCGGATATAAAAAGTTCGTCCCGGCGACGGCGCCAGGATATCTTTCAACGAAGCGGCTATTCGTCGGCGCGCGCTCCGGAGTCAGTCATGAGCCCTTTTTCTTTTCGCGACGGAGTCTGTCCAATCCTTTGGCTCCAATATCCTTCCTGAAATGAGAGTGTGGCATTTTGATCTTTTCCAGGGCGCGATAAGCCCGGTTCCGGGCGTCTTGCAGATCGTCGCCCAGCGCGGTGGCGCACAGTACCCGTCCGCCCGAACTCGCCAGCTCTCCGTTTTCGTATTTGGTTCCGCTGTGATAAATAGCGACCCCCTCGTCCGCGGCGTCATCGAGTCCTTCGATCTTCAGGTTTTTAGGATAGTTGTCAGGATAGCCTTCGGCGGCCAGGACTACTCCCAGCGCCGTTTTCGGCGAAAATACAATCTTTTCCTCGCCGAGAGTTCCGTTTACGCAGGCGAGCATATGGGAGACAAGATCGCTTTCCAGACGGGCGAGAAGCGGCTGGCATTCCGGATCGCCAAAGCGGACGTTGTATTCCAGAACTTTCGGACCGTCCGCGGTCAGCATGAGGCCCGCGTAGAGAACGCCGCGGAAAGGATGGCCGCGCCTTTCCAGTTCGGCCAAAACAGGCCGGGCCACAAGATCGGCGACGGCATCCGCCTCTTCGTCAGGCAGACAGGGAGCGGGGCTGTAAGCCCCCATGCCGCCGGTGTTGGGGCCGAGATCGCCGTCGTAAACCCGCTTGTGATCCTGCGCCGACGGCAACGGAACGGCGACTTTGCCGTCGCAAAAAAACAGCAGGGATACTTCTTCGCCTTCCAGTTTTTCCTCGATGAGGATTTTTTTCGCGGCTTCGCCAAATTTTCCCGACGACATGATTTCATCGATGGCGCGCGCGGCTTCGTCCCGATCCCGCGCCACAATCACCCCTTTGCCGCCGGCAAGTCCGTCGGCCTTGATCGCCAGAGGACGATCGGCTTTCGCGGCGTATTCGCGGGCGTCATCGACATTGTCGAAAACGCGGCAAGCGGCTGTCGGCGTATTCGCGGCGCGCATGATCTCTTTCGCGAAAATTTTGCTGCCTTCGAGCGCGGCGCAATATTTGTCAGGTCCGAAGCAGATTATGCCAGCCTGTCTCATGACGTCGGTTACGCCCAGGGTCAGGGGCGCTTCCGGCCCGGGGACGACGAGATCGATGCCGTTTTCGCGGGCGAATCCGGCGAGGCCTTCGATATCGTCGGCGGCTATGGCTACGTTTTCCGCCAGCCCGGCGGTTCCTCCGTTGCCTGGAGCGACGAATATTTTTTCCGTCAACGGACTCGCGGCCAGCTTGCGGACCAGCGCGTGTTCCCTGCCTCCGGATCCGATTACAAGAATGCGGAGGGATTTGCTTTTTTTATTTTCCATACGCGGACTCGCGCGGGGACGGGTAGATTCGCCAATCCCCGTGTCTTTATTAATTCGCCGTCTTTGCTTAACGGCGGGGACTGACTTCGAAATCGCTCATATCCGCGGGAGTGTTGGGATCCGTCTGGGTAACGTCAAGGGGATAGGCCATGATCATGCATTGTCTGGAACCAATGCCCAGTTCCGGAGACGTGTTGACGCCGACCACCAGATCCGTAATTCCGTCGTTGGTTACGTCGGCCAGATCAATTTCGGCCACGGAGCCGCGAATCCGGCGCGTTTTCCATTTTAGCGCGAGGCCCACGCCATCCCAGAAGAGAGCGTGAATTTCGCCTTGCGGAAAATAGCGATAACGGTCGAAGAGCTGGGAAGCCGTCGATATGGGTTTGTTCAGCATCAGCACATTTTCGCCGGTGTTGCCGAGATCGGCGGCGATGAGGCGCATTGGGGCGTAATATTTGCCTGGCAACTGGGATTTTTTGTCTATGGCCAGACCGGGCATACTCTTATAATGTTCCATGCCCGTGGCCGAGCCGGAGAACCGCTCCATTGTGGTATGAATAGGGTTCATACTGTTGCCCTGGAAGAGTTTGATCCTCTCGTCTTCGGTAAGCATGACCAGCAAAGGCTGCGGGCTGTCCTTTCCGGCTGGAATCCAGGCTACATTATAGACATTGGCTCCGGAAGGCAGACCCAGACGGGTTCCCAGGGCGTATTTGTCGCCATTCTTTACCAAAAGATGAACGCCGGGGGCGAACAGCTTCACGGTATCGAAATTCTGGCCTACGAGCGTCGGGGCGAAAGTAGGCGGAATGCGCAATACGCTGGCGAAATAAGGAATACGCTTCGAGGGCTGGGTAAATTTGTTGCCCTTGAAGGAGAAGAAATAGGTATAGGGGCGATTGCTGTCTTCCTCGAAGGTGGACACCACGAGATCGGCCGCGCCGTCCCTGTTCAGATCGATAGCGCGCATGGAAAAGTTGTTGTTGGAAGAGGAAACCTGGGTTTCGCCGAGCTGTTTCAGCTGGTTTCCTTTCTCCCAGACATATATGGCGAGTTTCGTGTCGCCCAGCACGGCTATCTCGTTTTTGCCGTCCCCGTTAAAATCGGCAACGGCCATATCGACCATATTTGTCTTAATCCGCTGACTCACCATGCGCGAGCCGTCCTGGGAGCCAGCGCCCTGATAGCGGAACTGGGGATTAAGATAGACCTGGGAATTGCCAGTTTCGTTAACTATGATATCCCCTTTCTGCTGGGTCGCGCCCTTGACTCCCCTGTTGGCCATAAAACCCGGCTTTTGCGCGACCGATACGCCCATGGCTTCGCTTCCCAGCGCGGCGCTCAAGCCCTGCACGGTTCCAGTCAGTTGGCTCGTCGGACCGGAGGCGGTCTTTGACCATGTTTTGCCCTGCCGGTCCACGCTGTTCAGCTCCACGGTCGCGTCGTTGCCCACTACGTTTATGACGCCCCAGATAGCGTAATCGGCGTTGGATTGCTTGAGCGCCTTGACCGCGTCGGCCTTCGAGGAAACTTTCGCCTGCCCGGCCTGGCCGCGGATCGCCCCGGGCTGGGACAGATGGCTCCTGATGGTTCCCGGCACGGCTTTGGACAGATAGCTATAGCTTTGCGGGGCGTTGACGGAGAAAGGCATGATTACAAACATTTTTTCGTCCGCGCGGCAAATGGCCGCGGAAAGGACAAAGACGCATGCCAGACAAAAAAGCGCGCGAACTTTTATCGCGAGTCGCATAATATATTCTCCCATAAAAATGAGGCGCCAAGTCCGGCCAAGCCCCGGTCTCGCGCCCTGGTTCATTGGATAGTCCTGTGTCAGCCGGGATTGCGGAAGTATAGGATCATAAAACGACTTCCGCAATAGCGACGCGCGGTTTCCTATGGCAAGCTTCGCTTGAAATTATCCCTTAACGGCGAGCCAATTTCCTTTGAGCGATAATTTCGCGGGCTAAAACGCCATATCGGGATCAATAATTTCATTATCTACCCGTTATGCTACCCCCGCCGATCAGCTTGTGAAATCTACGGAAAAGATGAGTCCCATCCCGCGGCCCAGCGGCCGCTTCCGGATGATATTGCAGGCTCATTATAGGTTTGGTCTTATGGCGCAAGCCCTCGAGAGTGCCGTCATTCAAATTTATATGCGTGGCTTCCAGCTCCGGATTATCATCCAGGATTACGTGAAAGCCGTGATTCTGGGACGAGATCTCGATCTTGCCGGTGGTCAGATCCTTAACGGGGTGGTTGCAACCGTGGTGGCCAAATTTCAGTTTCTCCGTTCTGGCGCCCAGAGCATGGGCGATCAGCTGGTGTC
>CAMWPE010000015.1 GCA_947176055.1 uncultured Desulfovibrio sp. | reverse complement strand
GAAGACGTCGCGCTGAATTTCGTCCGGCAAAAGGATCATTATTATGTCGGCTGCGTTCGCCGCTTCTTCGACGGACACGGGATTGAAGCCGTGCTGTTTGGCAAGCTCGTAATTGGGGCCGCCCGGACGCTGGGCGACGATCACATCGACGCCGGAATCGCGCAGGTTCTGCGCGTGGGCGTGTCCCTGACTGCCGTAGCCGACGATGGCCACTTTTTTGCCTTTCAAAAGATCGAGATCCGCGTCCTTGTCATAATAAACTTTCATGTCGCTCTCCTTCCTTGTCGCGCGAATATTGGCGGAAATTATTAACCTATCCGCGCCAATTGTCAAACAAGGCGGCGAATTTTCAAAATAACGCTTTTTTCGCATATTCCCTTGAAGACAGGGCCGGACTGCGGTAATTTAAAAAAACCGCCCCAAGGCGGCTAATTAAAGCGGGAGAAAATTATGCCTGAAGCTCCGGAAAGAAACCTTGCCCTGGATCTGGTTCGCGTTACCGAAGCCGCGGCTCTCGCCTCGGCCCGCTGGCTGGGGCGCGGCAACAAGGAAGCCGGCGACGGAGCGGCCGTCGACGCAATGCGGATAGGCTTTGGCGGCCTGCATATCAACGGCACAGTGATTATCGGGGAAGGAGAGAAAGACCGCGCGCCCATGTTGTATAACGGCGAGAAGCTGGGCAGGGGCGACGGTCCAGGCCTGGATGTGGCGGTCGATCCCGTGGAAGGAACCAATCTCCTCGCCTATGGCCGGCCCAACGCCATCTCCGTGGTAGCCGTATCGCCGGAAGGCAGCATGTTCAATCCGGGACCGAGTTATTATATGCAAAAGTTGGTCGTTCCGGCCGCGGCCAAGGACGTCGTGGATCTCGACGCTCCAGTCGACGCCAATCTAAAGAACATAGCCGACGCTCTCCATAAAAATGTTCAGGATCTGGTAGTGTTTGTCCTGGACAAGCCGCGGCATAAGCGACTCGTTGAAGAGATCCGCGAAGTCGGGGCGAGAATACAGTTGCACACGGACGGCGACGTCGCCGGCTCCCTGATGGTGGTCGATCCCCGCTCCGAAGTCGACGTAATGATGGGAACGGGCGGAACGCCCGAAGGCGTTATCTCCGCTTGCGCCGTCAAGAGCGTGGGCGGCCAGATCTTCGCGCGCCTGGATCCGCAATCTTACGCGGAGAAGGAGGCCATCCTGGAGGCGGGCGTGGACTTGCGCCAGATTCTGACCGCGAATGATCTGGTCAATAGCGACGACTGTTTCTTCGCGGCCACGGGCATTTCCGGCGGAACATTTCTGGGCGGGGTCAAATACGACGGCCGGCATTCCATCACCCATTCCATGGTGATCAGGGGAAAAACGGGAACAATCCGGTATCTCGAGTCCTTTCACGATATAGGCAAATTGTCAAAATTCAGCGCGGTGCAATATTAATACTCCGCGTATATAAAGCGGTCTTAAGTCATGAAAGCGCTGCGTCTCGCAAGTCTTTTTTGTCTGCTCTGTTTGCTTTGCCCGCCGGCTTCCGCGCGGGCCAGGGAAGCGGGCTGGGCGCCCATAGAAAAGCCCGCGGATATAGCGCGAAAACACGGGCTGAAAAAAACGAAAGGCGCGCCCGCGAAAAACGCCGTCGCGCGGAAGGCCGTTCCGGCGGAGGAAAAAACAGTTTACGATAATCAGCCGCCCGTAACCGAAGGCGAAATTAACGCCTTCGTCGCTATTTTGCCCAGTTTCCGCGCCTGGGCGAGAAAAAATGGCGAAACGGCGCATCCAATGTTGAGCGAAAGCGGCAAGCCGGATTTCCTCTATTCGGGCGCCGCCGCGCGCTGGGTGCGGGAGCATAAGTTCGAGCCGTCCCGGTTTTTCTGCATTATGGGCAGGATGGCGGCGGCCATGGTGATCGTGGAGGAAGGCAACGATTTCAAGGGAACCAGACCGGTCGATATGCCGCCGGTGGCCCAGGAAGAGCTGGGACTTGTCCGCAAGCATATGGGCTCCCTGCGTCGCGCCGGCGGCCCGGCCCAGCCCATAAAATAGCGGTTTTTATTCCCCCTTTGACCCCTCGCGAAAGCGATGGCCAAATTTTTTGTCGTAAAGGCGCGAATTCGCGCCTTTTTTATTATGACCCGGTAAGATCAGAAAAATAGTCTGATCCCGCAGTCCGTTTTCCACGACGCGTTTTTCCATGTCGTCGATGTCGGTCCAGACAAGTTTCACGCCCGGTTGTCCCACTTTATGCGCGCAGAGAACCGGCGTGTCCGGCGGGAGGCTTTTAAGTAGTTCCGCGCGCAATTCGCCGGCTTTCGCCCCCGCCAGATAGACGGCCAGGGAACGATGGGGGGCGGCCAGCGCGGCGGGAGTTTCGTCGGCTGGCATGGGCGTCCGGCCCGCGAGACGGGTAATAACCAGGGTCTGCGAAATTTCCGGTTTTGTAAAGCCGATTCCGGCCGCGGCGGCCGCGGCGCAGGCGGCGGTTACGCCGGGAATTATCTCCCAGGGCAGATTTTCCTCCTCGAGCAGGGCGATCTGCTCGGCGGCGGCGCCATAGAGCGAGGGATCGCCGCTGTGCAGGCGCGCCACCGGCTCGCCCGCGCGGGCGAAGGATTTGATCAGCGCGTCGGTTTCCCCGAGCGTCATTCCCGCGGAATCGCGAATGACGGCGTCCGCCCTGGCGCCGATCAGAATTTCGCGCGGCACAAGGGATCCCGCGTAAATGATCAGAGCGGCCCCGGCGATGGCTTTCGCGCCTTTTATCGTCAGCAATTCGGGGTCGCCGGGACCGGCGCCAATAAAAGAAGTCATACCGGGCGTTTTGTTCATGGCTTTTCGAAAATGGTCAGAAAGACCGGATTCTCCGGTTTGAAATAAGAGCCTCCGCCCAGCGGCGACAGGTTGGAGACCGCGATCCGCCGGACGACAGGCTCGATATTCGCGGATTTGGCGAAGTCCGCGACAGCGCGATATGTGTCGATTAAAATCGCCGCCGCTACCAGGCGACCTCCGGCGGGCAAAGCCGCCAGACAGCGCGAGAGAATGGCCCCGGCGTCGCCGCCGGACAGGCCTCCGCCGATAAAAATTCCGTCCGGCCTCGGCAGGCGGTCGAGGACTTTGGGAGCCTTGCCCAGAACAACGCGAACATTGGCCGCGCCTTCGCGGGCGCGATTAAGCTGGATGTCCATAGCCCTGTCCGGATTTTGTTCGACGGCGAAAACTTCGGCGGCGATTCTCGCCGCTTTTATGGCTATGGCTCCGGATCCGGCGCCAATGTCCCAGACAATTTGACCGGGCCTTATGTCCAGCGCCTCCAGAGCGGCTCCGGCCACGACGGGCTTCGTCCGGCATGAGCCGGCCCAGCAGCGGCTTTTTCCGGGTTGCTCCCCCCCGGGCGACAATAGCAGGACGCTATTGGGCGAAAAAAAAGAAGAGGCGCATCCGGCCACGCTCATTCTTCCCGTTCTTTCGTTTTCCTCTCCCAGATTTTCGCCGACGGCGCAATCGTAATTGACCACGCCCGCGTCAAGCAGGAATGCGGCGATCGCGTCTGGTCCCCTGTCGGCGTCGGTCAATACGCAGATCGGCCGATCCGTTTTTAGCGCGTCCAGGAGCGGGCGATCGCCTGTTCTTCCATGCAGGGACAGGGAAATTACCGGGCCGGACGGCTTGCCTAGTCTGGCGCAGAGAGTCGCGAGACAGGATGCGCCGGGGATGATCCGGGGAAAATCGCCATGGAGTCTCGCGGCCAGGGATGAGGCCGCCCCGAAAAAGAGCGGATCGCCGCCCGCGATGATCAGGACTTTTTCGCCCCGCGAAGCGCGCTCGGCCAGTTCCGCGAGCAAATGTTCCGGCCGCGACGGAAGCGGGAGAGCCTTGGCTATATAACGGTCGGGAAGATCCGCGAGGATTTTCGCGGGAACCAAAAGCGCGTCCGCTTTATCGAAATATTCCCGCCGGGCGACCGCGAGGCCGGGCAATGTCTGATCGGCGCTTTTGCCCAGGATTATAACCGAATCGCGCGAATCTGTCATAGTCGGTCAACCTCCTCGCCGTTTTCGGCGAACAGATGAATGATCGCCTTTCTCCCGGCCCATTTTTCCGCGCGCTTTTTCGCGAGCTTCAGAACCTCCCTGACGGTTCCGCGGCCGACCGGCGACGCGAGCAGGATGCCGAGCGCCTGTCTCGCGGTGTTGGCGGCGGCTATTTCTCTCGCGGCCGGCGTTCCGGCTATTCCGGCCAGATCCGCGATCCAGGACAGATCCAGGTCGCCCAGCCCGGCGCGGGTGTCGGGCAACCCTTGGGCCAGTTTTACGATTTTGCCAAAAAAGCCCCCCCAGACAACAAACGGCGGGTTGAGTTTCGCGGCTTCCCGCAGGGAAAATTCGGCCAGATCGCCGGCCTGGACGAAGGCGGAGAGCGGAAGGGAGGGATACGAGCGGGTCAGCGCTTTCTCCGAGCGACGACCGGTTGAAAAGACTATGGGCAGGGCTGGATCGGCCGCGGCCAGACATCTCCTTATGGTCTCTTTGTACGCTTCGGCGGAGTAGGGGCGCACAATGCCATACGTTCCGAGAATCGAGACGCCGCCGACGATGCCCAGACGGGAATTAAGCGTATTTTTCGCCAATGTCTCTCCATCCGGAATGGAAATCTCGACGACGATAGGCGGGGGCAATTTGCTCAAAGACGCGGACGCCATGCGCAGGGCGCGACGGATTTGCTCGCGGGGCACGGGATTGATCGCCGCTTCGCCAATGGGAACCGGCAAGCCTGACTTCGTAACTACGCCCACGCCCGGGCCCCCATGCAAATAGACGTCGTCAAGTTTGCCAGCGTTTGTTTTAAGCGAAAGAGGATCTCCGCCGGCGTAAATCGTCGCGACGATGGGCGCGCCATGCGTAACGTCCGGATCGTCGCCCGCGTCTTTTATTACTACGGCCCGCGCCATGGGACAGCCCAGTGAGGGATTATAAGGCGCGGCGCCGTCGAGACGCTCCGCGGAGGAGACGGGAACGGTCAGGAGCGTCGGCGCGGCGTCAACGAAAGGGGGAAGGGGAATTTGAACGTCGCGGGACGGAGCTTCGCCCTCCGTCGCCCGCAGGGCGGCCAAAGCCGCGGCCGCGGCGCAGGAGCCGGTGGTTCTCCCCTCCCGCGGTCCGTTCATTGGTCGTTCCTTTGAAGATAAACCCGGCCTTCGGCGACGAGTTCGACGGCGCCGGAGACGGAAGCGAGACCGTTATCCGGATTTATTTTGACTGTCAGTAGGTCTCCGGAAGGCTGGCGAACCCGGATGAAATCGCGGCCAAGGGCGAGAGCCAGGGCAACGGAGGCCGAGCCGCAGGAACTCTCGAACATGGCCGTGCCGGACGCGGGGACGGCTACATAAGGGAGGATTTCAAAAATCCCGTCCTTTTCGCGGCTCCAGACGACGCCCCAGGCGGGACGACGATCCAGCTCCAGGACCCGGCCCAGTCCGACGGCGATTTTTTCCGCCCCGGAGAGCGCGGGCGCTTCTTTTATGAGTATGAGGTGGCTTATGCCGGATAAATGGACAATTGTTCCCTCGCGGGATTCGCTCGCCGCGATGCCCGGCTCGAAAGTCGCGGCCGCTTCCCAACGCGGAGCCGCGCCGGCGACGGAAAGTTCGACTGGTCTGTTCAGGCCGGAGACAGCCGCGCGATAGCGCTTGAGCCTCCCGCGTTTCTCGTCCGGCTGTTCGCCAAGATAGTCGAGGAGCGCGCCGAATGCCCGACTGGCGTTGACGCAAAATTCGCCTCCGCCCATAAGCATGGTTTTAGCGCGGGGATCGGCGGCCGCCGCCTGCTCCGCGCCAAGGCGGGCGAGAGCGTCCGCGCAGAGCGACGCGACATCGCGGCCCCCGGCGATGACAAACAGGGTGTCGTTGCCGCCCGGACTGAATTTATAGAAAGGGACGGATGCCGGCGCGCCGGAGTCCCATATTTCGGATGAAATTTTCATGGGCTATTTAAAACAAAAAGCCAAAATCATGTCCATAAATTTTGGCGTTAAGAGTTTGGGATCGAGAAGACAAAATGAGCGGCTCCGGACCGGGCCAAAGTAGGCGTATAAGAAAGCGGCGCCGCGGACGTCCTGAATTTGGCGAAATATGCTATATAAAGACCATTAATCTGAATGAAATATATATATTTGAAAAAGAAAATTGCGGCGAATTATATTGAACATCTATAGTAAAGCCCGGCTAAATTTCGAAAATTTTTATTAAAATCCGTTAAAAGCTCGTAGATATGTCTTGCGATTTTTTTCAAAGGTAGGTATTGAAAAAAAAGTCCGCGTCGAAGGTTGCAGATGGACACGGAGCCCGTTCTGGAGGGCGAATTTTCGCATTTTTATTTATTAACGTTTTGGGAGGCTTTATGAAATCTCTGCGGTATCTGGCGCTCGCGGCCGCGCTCATGTTTGGTTTCGCCGTAACGGCTATGGCGGCCGACGCGCCAAACTGTAGCAAAAAAGTCAACAGTTTCGATTTCGTGGTGGACTATTCCGGCTCGATGATGATGCAGAACAAGCAGCTTAAACAGGACAAAGTCATCGTCGCCAAAAATGTGCTGCAGCGCGTGAACGCCGCCATTCCTGCTCTTGATTACAACGGCGGCCTGCATACCATTACGCCCAATGGCACAATCGTGCAGCAGGGTCCGTGGGATCGGGCTTCCATGAGCGCCGGCATTGACAAGCTGAAGAGCGGCTTCCAGGTATTTGGCCGCATGACCAGCATGGGCACCGGTCTGCAGGAATACGAGCCTTTCATTTCCAGCATGCAGGCTCCCGCCGCCCTTATCCTCGTAACCGACGGCGACAATAACCGCGGCGCGACCCTGGCCGACGTAGCGCGTCAGCTGTACGCCAGCCAGCGCGATCTGGTTATTCATATTATTTCCCTGGCCGACAACGCCCGCGGCGAAGCCATCATCAAGGAAGTCGCTTCCCTGAATCCCGACTCCGTCGTGGTGAGGGGCGAAGAACTGGCCACCAGCGACGCCGCCGTCGAGCGTTTCGTGCTTGACGTGTTCTGCAAAGAAGAAGACGTTATCGTCCTGCGCGGCGTGCATTTTGCCTTCAATTCCTACGCTCTGGACAGCAAGGCCCAGGGCATCCTTGACGAAGCGGCCACGCTCATCAAGGCCAATCCCAACAAGCAGGTTATCCTGAAGGGCTGGACGGATTATATCGGCTCCGACGCCTATAACAAGGTTCTTTCCCAGAATCGCGCCAACGCGGTCAAGAAGTACCTCGAACAGCAGGGCATTCCCGCCAGCCGCATGACGGCTATCGGTTGCGGCAAGTCCTTCAAGTATGACAACCATACCGAAGAAGGCCGTTACATGAACCGTCGCGTGGAGATTTCCTTCGAATAATCCAATAGCGCGATCCTGATTTTCAGTGGCCGGGTCTCCGATCCGGCCACATTTTTTTTCGATTTTTTTAATTGTGTTCGCGACGGGATCGGGTTAATCTTTTGCGGCGCGAGATTATCGGGCGGGCGCTTTCGCGAATGGGAGCGCCGAGCAAGCGAGTCTCGCGGCTCTCCGGAAGCGGATTGGCGCGAGCTTTTCGTCGCGGCGGTCGCCAAAAATCGCCGCCGTGTTTTAGCGGGCATCGAGGTTCCGGACTGATTTCCATAAGCGCGATCCTCTCCATTACGGGACCGACGCGAGAGAAGCTCGCCCGGCGAGAAGGTCAAGCCGGATACCGCGCGTCGTGAAAACATTTTAAAGGAGAAATAGATGAAAAAAGTATTGGTTATTCTGGCGGCTTTTAGTCTTTTAAGCGGCGGTTGCGCCTGGATGGGATTCGGAAGCGACGACAGCGTAACAACCCAGAGCGAGGAGGCCCAGGCCGCCGAGCCGGAAATTCAGGCCGACGAGCCTGAGCCGGCGAAAACTACGGCCAAAAAAACCGCCAAAACGACGGTTAAAACTAAAAAAGGCGCGAAATCCGAGGCGCAAATAAAGGAAGAACTGGACGCGAAAGCCCGGCAACTGGTCGCCCAATCCGCCCGCACACTCCTGCCAAACAAGACCCATAAGGAAGTAAAGAAGGTTGGTTCCCAGTGGGTCGCCACCTATATGGATGTGGACACGCAGAATATTTCCACAGAGATGCATCCCGGCAAAGCCGGTCAATATGTAGGCACCATACGCTACCGCGAAAATATCATGCAGTGCAAGGGCGCCACGAAAGCCGCCGCCCTCTCCGCGCCCTGCGAAAAGGCCGGCGCCCGCAGGCTCACCGAGCTAATCAGCTATCACGGCGGACAATGGCAGGATTAGCCGGCAATTTGCCATAGCCGCAAGCCGCTTTCGCCAAAACCGGACGCGAAGGCGGCTTTTTATTTGCCCGTAAAAAGCCGAGGACACCGGGCCGTTTTATAGCGGGACTAATGGCATGTTTTCCGTAACATCGCGATTGATCCGCGCTCCCCTCGCCCCGGGAAAGATCCCGGGAGATTCCGCCGGGAAAAAGCCTCTTGCCCCAAAAGGGCGTTCTTTGAAAATTATTATGACAATATCGCCGCTCAACGCGGGAGGATAGGGGACGCTATTCAGTTATAAAGACTGCTTATTTTAGCGTCCTTATCTATTTATTGGAGAAATTTGAATGTCCGTTCCAGAGTCCCGGCGCGAGTATTCGCCTCCGGCTGTCAAAACAGTGTTTCCCGATGTTCTCTCCGCCTCCAGGGCCACCGATATTCCGGCTTTCTACGCCAGGGAGTTTATGGAATCCCTGCGGCGGGGATATCGCGAATGGACGAACCCATTTAATAACAAGCAAAAGCGAATAGTCTCTTTCCGGGACGCGGCGGCGATTGTGTTCTGGAGCAAGAATCCCGCGCCGCTCATGCCCCATTTGTCCGAAATTGAGGATTTGGGCAAAAAATTTTATTTTCAATTTACCTTAAACGCTTACGACGACGATGGCCTGGAACCAGGAACGCCCGATTTGGAATCCAGGATCGACGCTTTCGGGAAATTAGCCAGGATATGTCCGGTAGTCTGGCGCTATGACCCTGTGGTTTTGGGCGGGGAGTTAACAGTAAAGACGCATATTGAACGCTTGCGGGCTTTGTTGGAGCGCCTGGGCGACAAGACGGAAAAACTGGTATTCAGCTTTGTCGATCTCTACCGCGGGGTAAGCGGACGGTTGCGGAAAGTCAATCCGTCATTAAGGCCTCCGGTCCCGGACGAGATACGTCAATTCGCCGAAGAACTCGTCGCGGCGCGGGACAGGATCGCGCCGGGGCTCGCGCTCGCCGCATGCGCGGAAGGAAAAGCCGATTTCGGCGAACTGGGAATAGCAAAAAATAGTTGTATTGATCCCGCGCTAATCAACAGAATTTGCCATCGCGAGATCTATAAACCCCTTGTCCGGAAAAGGTCGCCAAAACAGGCGTCTTTGCAGGATCCGGGGCCAGGCGACGCGCCCGCGGGGCCTGTTTTCGCCAAGGACAAAGGCCAGCGCGACGCTTGCGGTTGCGCCCCGAGCAAGGATATCGGGAGCTATAGAAACCAGCCTTGCCGGCATGGTTGCGTTTATTGCTACGCGGCGCGCGCGCCGAATAGACAGAAAAACAATTCTCGCGAGGAGTATTTTTAGCTTGCCATATTATAACATGTTTCGCTTGAGATTATCCCTTAGGGGCGAGACAATTTCCTTTAAACGACATTTTCGCGGGCGTCCTGTCTCGTTCCTCTTCCCGCGGCAAAACCGCCATAGCGGGTAGCCAACTTCAATTGCTACCTGCTATGGAAAAGATAGACGCGAACCCAGCCTGTTTTGAGACGCTTCGATAGTTTATTGGCAAAACATTTGCCTCGTCGCTTGTTTTAATCTCTTTCGCGCCATTATGATGTTTTTTTATTCCTATCAATATCAGCGCGGGTCTCCTTCGCGGGATTTCCACAAGAAACGAATCCGCTGAAAAAGAATTAATCTTGCTTATAAATGATCTTGACACGCGAATGATGAATTTAAAAAAGAAATTGAAGGTAAAAAACGATATATCTTTTTTAGAGCCGCACTTATCATTAACAATTTCAATACGCATGAATTTAAGCCGCAATCCAGTTCCAGCGAAATTACCAACGATATTTCGTATCAGGCAACCCTATTAAGAGACGCTCTCTACAGAGCTTCGTTTGGGTAGCTCCGCGCCTCTATTCCCATTTTTTAGCTAATCCTTGATCTCTAGACAAGCGAAAACGACTCTGACTCCTTTCAAGGAACCGACGCATAGCGCGCGACTGTTTCAATCGCCGCGCGCTATAATTCTTGTCAACACCTATTCAGGCATACCCATAATCCTATGCGATTTCAGACGATTTTGATCTTTGTGTCCGCTCTGGCCTCCATCCGCGTTAAAAAAGATTCGCGCGCAAGCATGGATTTATAGATTACGAAAAACTTTTAGTGATCAACCGCGTTTTGGCTTTTATCGGGTTTTTCAGCCAACGCGACCGAGCCTGAATTTTATTATATTTTCTGCATGCTCCAGCTCAAAACCGCCTTAAGAAGGAATATGACAATATTTTAATCTGTCATAAGATCGCCTGTCAGGCCCACTCCAGAGTCTTTTTAAAAGCCTCCGCCAGCTCTTCGACGGGCGCGTCGACGATTTCTTTCCCCTGATGCGATAAACGCATGACCGGCTCGGCGGTTACCACCCCAATCTTCCGGGCCAGCTGCCACATTCCGAGGGCGTCGAGCAAGGAGGCCAGATCCGGCCGGACAGATATGATATGGCGGCTGGCGGACTCCGAATACATGATCTCAAAGGGATTCATGGACTCGAAGATCGCGACTTTATCCAGCTCGACCCGGCATCCCAGACGACCGCCGACGCACATTTCGGCCAGGGCGACGGCCAGACCGCCGTCGGAGCAATCGTGGCAGGCGGAGACTACGCGCTGTTTCATAAGGGCGTGGAGCGCGCGGTAACGGGTCAGCGCCTGATCGGCGTTTACCAGCGGAATTTTGCCGCCGCTCAATCCCAGCTGACTGGCGGCTTCGCTCGCGCCCATTTCATTCCATGTCCCCCCCAGCAGATAGATAAGGTCGCCGGCTCGCTTGAAATCCGAAGTCTGGGCCCGGGTAACATTGTCTATCGCGCCCAAAACCGTGAACAGGATCGTAGGCGGGATGGATATCCTCTTGCCTTCGCCCAGATAGTCGTTTTTCATGGAGTCTTTGCCGGAAACGCAGGGAACTCCGTACGCCAGGGCGAACTGGCGCAGGGCGCGACAGGCGCGGACAAGCTGGCCGAGTTTATAGCGGCCTTCGGGGTTATCCGGGCCGTAAACGGGATCTGGCCAGCAGAAATTATCGACGCCCGCCAAAGCGTCCGGATCGGCGCCTACGGCCACCGCGTTGCGAATGGCCTCGTCGATGGCGTTGGCCATCATCCAGTATGTGTCCTGATCGCTATATTTCGGGCAGATTCCGTGCGCCAGCACAAGTCCTGCGTCGGATTCGAGCAAGGGCCTGATTACGGCCGCGTCCGTCGGGCCGTCGCGCATAATTCCGGCGAATGGCTTGACGACGCTGCCGCCGCGCACTTCGTGATCATACTGGCGGACGATGGATTCTTTGGAGCAAATATTGAGCGAGCCCAGCATGGATTTTAAAAATTCATTCTGGACCGCGGGACTCAAATCGGGCTGGTAAGCGAATTTTTCCGTTTTTGGTCTTTTCCAGACGGCGTCCAGCTTAAGCCGCGGATTGCCATGATGGAGGAACTCCATGGAAAGATAAGCCGCCTGTCTGCCCTTATAACGGACATCGAAAAATCCCGATTCCGTAAAGTGTCCCAGCGGCGTAGCCAGGACGTCCATCCTTTCGGCCAAGGCCAGAAACTCTCCTAATTTCTCCGGCGGCACGGCGAGCGTCATTCGCTCCTGCGCCTCGGAGACGAGAATTTCCCAGGGGCGAAGTCCGTCGTATTTGAGAGGAGCTTTGTCCAGCTCAAGGACGCAACCGCCTGTGTCCTCCGCCATTTCGCCGACCGACGAAGAGAGGCCGCCGGCGCCGTTGTCCGTAATGGAGCGATATAGACCAGCGTCCCGGGCCACGAGAATAAAATCGTACATTTTTCGCTGGGTGATGGGATCGCCGATTTGCACCGCTGTAACGGGGGAGCCTTCGTGGAGTTCCTCGGATGAGAATGTCGCCCCGTGGATGCCGTCCTTGCCTATGCGGCCGCCGACCATCACGATAATATCGCCCGCGCTCGCCGCCTTTTCATAGCCGGGATGGCCGCGGACGCTGGCGGGGAGCAAACCGACCGTGCCGCAGAAAACGAGAGGCTTGCCCAGATAACGGGGATCGAAAACTATGGAGCCGTTGATCGTGGGAATGCCGCTTTTGTTGCCGCCATCCTCGATGCCCGCGCGGACGCCTTCGAGAATCCTGGCCGGATGCAGGAGCCGGGGAGGCAATTCGCCGTCGAAGAAAGGAGAGGCGAAACAAAACACGGCCATATTGCAGATCAGCTCCGCGCCCATGCCCGTGCCCAGGGGATCGCGGTTCACGCCGACAATGCCGGTGAGCGCTCCGCCGTAAGGATCCAGCGCGGAGGGGCTATTGTGCGTCTCCGCCTTGATACAGACGTCGTAATCGCCGACAAAAGAGATTACGCCGGCGTTGTCCTTGAACACCGAACGGCAATAGTCGTTGGCTCCCATACGGGCTCGCAGGATGGCCGTCGGTTCCTGAACGCAAGTCTTGTATAAACTGTCTATGGACTCGCTCCGGCCGCTGTCCTGATCCAGATAATTTATCCGGGAAGCGAAAATTTTATGCTTGCAGTGTTCGGACCAGGTCTGGGCGAGCGCTTCCAGCTCCGCGTCGGTAGGCTCGATGGAAATTCCCGCCGTCTCGCGGAGACGTCTGGTTTCGGGATTATTGAAATAAGCGCGGATTTTTTTCATTTCTTCCAGATTCAGGGCCCAGGTGTTTTTCCGGCTTAAATTCAGCAGTCCTTCGTCGTCGAGCGCGTTCAGGTCGATGGTTTCTATTTTGTCCAGAGAGCCGCCGCTGGCCTTTGACGCTACGGGCTCGAAGCCTCCGTCGCGTTCCCATTCGGCCGCGCTTTTTACCCGGTAATACTGGATCAATTCGTTGCAAAGGAGATCCCTGCAGATCTTTTCGACCGCGCCGCGATCGAGAGGCGCCGCGGGTTCTTCCGAAAATCTGTACTGCGTAGCCGTATAGACGCTTATGGAAGATTGCGGAATGTTCAGCGCTATGGCCGCTGTTTCGGCCGCGGTTTTTCCTTCGTTATCCGTCACGCCGGGACGAAAGCCTATTTCGCAGAACCATTGTGGCGGAGGATACTGGGGGAGCAGGGGAGCGAGGGAGGCGACGCGAAGAATGGGATCATGCCAAATCGCTTTTTCCGAGAGTTCTTCGACCTGCTCGCGGGAGAGACCGTCGACCGTAAAAACTTTGATTACGCGACAGGAGGTCAGGGGAATGCGCAGGAAATCGTTGACGCGTTTTTTTACGCGACGACCAATCGCGTCCTCGTCTGGCTGACCGATTTCTATACGGAAAAGCATTGCGATCCTCTTATGGGTTTCGGGGAATTATCAGGAGCCCGACAGGTCGACGAGCGGAAAAAATCGCCGCGCGCAATCCGGCTGGAAATTATCCCGGCTCGCGCGATTCGGGGGAGTTACTTACACCGCGCTACGACGTAATCGGCTATCTGTTTGAGAATCTGTTTTTCGTCCGCGTCCGGCAGGCCGGAAAGGGCGTCCAGCGCAAGCCGGACGCGGTCTTTCGCGATGGCCAGCGCGGCGGGAACGAACCGGCCAATCTCTTTTATGAGTCCTGAAAAATACTCCGGATCGAAATTTCCCGTTCTGAAGGAAGCGTCGAAGCGATCGCGCGACCCCGGATCCAGACTATCGCGGAACAGGCGTATGGGCGGGGTGAGTTTGCCTTCGCGCAAATCGCCGCCGCAAGGTTTGCCGGTTTGCGATTGCGGCGCGAAGTCGAGAGCGTCGTCGACGATCTGGAAAGCCAGACCGACATTCTCCCCGTAACGCTCCGCGGCCGCGGTTTGCGCGGGCGAGGCTCCCGCGAGCGTCGCGCCCATGACGCAGGCGTTGGCTATGAGCGCGGCGGTCTTGTTCATGGCTATTTCCATATACGTGTCGCGGGTCTGTTCCGGATTGCCCAGGGAGTCCATTTCCAGGATTTCTCCCGCGGCCGTAAGCGCCGTGGCGCGGGCGTAGCAGTCGCAGAGCGAGGGGGAGTCGTAGGACGCGGTTACGGAGTTGCCGGCGGCCAGCAAGGCGTCGCCGGTAAGGATGGTTTTCGCCTCGCCAAAGAGAGTATGGGCGGCTGGCTGGCCGCGACGGCTGCCGGCCCTGTCGAGAATGTCGTCATGCAGGAGCGTGGCCGCGTGCAGCATCTCCAGACTGGTGGCCAGGGGATAGACGTCGTCCCTGTCATAGTCAAGCGCCCTGGCGAAGGCGACGACGAGCAATGGCCGCAGGCGTTTTCCGCCCGCTTTCAGGATATGGGCGGCGATGGCGCGGCAGGGGAGGGGAACGAAAGCCAGGGATTCATCCAGGGCCTTTTCCACTTTTGGGGATTCGATGGCCATCCAGTCCTGAAAATTGAGTCGCGCCATAGGCATCTTCAGATGAGGTTCAAGGTAGGCAAAATTTTTCCCAGCGCGCGCAGGGCTCCGTCGAAATCCTTTTCGTGTTTTGAGCGGGGACCGATCCTGTTGGAAACTGCCCTTACTTCGACGCGGGGTATTTCGGCCCTGGCGGCGGCGTAGGCTATAGCGAAGCCTTCCATGTTTTCCAGCTCCGTCCCGTATTTATTATATAATTTTTCGCGCCGCGCGAAGCTCGCGCTGACCCCCGCCACAGTTACGGATTTGCAGGACGGCCACGGTTTTCCTTCCTCGTCGGCTTTGCCCGTCAGGGCCGACGCTCCGTTCAGGGATATTCTGTCGTAAACGTCTTCCTCATCCCTTTTCCAGAGAGGAAAGCTGAAAGCGCGAGCGGTGACGTCCGAGCCGTCGTTGAGGCCGTATTCCGGCCAGATCTCTTCCTTCACCAGCCAGAGGGAGCGGAGGGGGTTTTTTTCGAGATCGTAAGCTCCGGCCAGGCCGGCGCAGAGAATGGCCCCGACTCCGGGAGCATTCTTATCCTTGTCAAAAGTCAGACCCAGGGCCAGACCCGCGGCGAGAGCGGCATTAAGCGGCCCCACGCCCGTGTTGATAAAAATAAGACGTCGCTGTTTTGTCTCGACAAGCATGGGCGTCATTTCCGGAACCTTGTCCGGATCGGGGAAGAGCGCGGGCGCGAGAGCCGCGAGTTCCCGGCCGGTCGACGCGCAGACGAGTATAGCCAAAACCCAAACCCTCTATAGCCGCCAATAGCGCAGGCCGGCCGATTCTATTTTTTCCGGAACCATCATCCCCTTCGCATCGATAAAGGCGCCTTTCGCGGGATCCCGGTAGAAGCCTTTGACGGTCTCCGGATCAAGCTTTTTATAGGCGTCGTGAGGCACCGCGAGGATTACGGCGTCCAGATCGACGAATTCTCCCAGGGACGAGAGCCGGACGTCGTATTCGGCCATGGCTTCTTCCGCGCTGGCTTCCGGATCATGAACCAGAATCCGCGCGCCGTAATCTCTCAATTCTGAGATGACATCGATAACGCGGGTGTTGCGAAGATCAGGCACGTTTTCCTTGAAAGTCAGACCAAGGATGCCAACGCGGCAACCGTCGATCCTGTTGCCCCGCCTTATGAGATTTTTTACGGTCATTTCGGCTACATATTTGCCCATCCGGTCGTTCACGCGCCGGCCGGCCAGAATGACCTCCGGATGAAATCCCAGCTCTTCCGCCTTGAATGTGAGATAATACGGATCCACGCCGATGCAATGACCGCCCACAAGGCCCGGGCGGAAAGGCAGGAAATTCCATTTTGTGCCGGCCGCCTCCAGCGCTTCCAGCGTATCGATGCCCATTGCTTCAAAGATTATGGACAATTCGTTCATCAGGGCGATGTTCAGATCCCTTTGCGTATTTTCGATAACCTTGGCGGCTTCGGCGACCTTTATTGACGAGGCCTTGTGGACTCCGGCTTCGACAATCGAACCGTAAAGCTCCGCGACGAATTCGAGCGCGGCGGGGCTGGAAGCGGAGACAATTTTTGTGATAGTGGCGAGAGTGTGTTTCCTGTCGCCCGGGTTAATTCTTTCCGGCGAGTAACCGAGATAAAAGCCCTCATTCAGGCGCAGTCCCGACTCGCGCTCCAGGATGGGGAGGCATTTTTCTTCCGTCAATCCCGGATACACGGTCGATTCGTAGATTATTACGCAACCCTCGCGCAGGTTTTTCCCGGCTGTTTCCGTGGCGGAAAGCACTGGAGCGAGATCCGGCGATCTGTGGCTGTCTATGGGCGTTGGCACTGCTATGATGATGACCGAAGCTTGGCCCAGACAGGCGGGATCGTCCGAATACCGGATATTGATCTCCGCCAGGCGCTCTTCGGATACCTCCCGGGTATGATCCTTACCCGATTTTAACTCTTCGATCCTGCGCGGGTTCGCGTCATAACCGATTACGTCCATCTCGCGGGCGAAAGCCGTAGCCAGGGGCAACCCCACGTAACCGAGGCCGACCACAGCCAGCTTTTTCCGCCGCGAGAGCAGGTCGCTCATGCTAATCATGGACGATATCCTTCCAAATTTTTATCGCGCCGTAACGGACGCGCCGGAGGCGGTCAGGCGCGGGGTTTGTCGGCCCAATGAAGACAAACCGCGCCGCTGGTAAGTTTCCGCCAGGAGGCTTTTTCGAAGCCCGCGTCCTCCATTTCGCGGGCCAGCGTTCCGGCAGGAGGAAAGGCGCGTATCGTGTCCGCCAGATAAGAATACGCCGTATCGTCGCGGGACACCATACGGCCCGCGCGCGGCAATATTTTTTCCAGATAAAAATTGTAAATTCCGCCCCAGATTCGCTCCCGGCCGGAGCTAAACTCAAGAATACAGGCGCGTCCGCCAGGGGAAAGAACCCTGAACATTTCTTTAAAGGCCCGGGCGCGATCGGGGATATTTCTAATGCCAAAGGCCATTGTCAGACTGGAGCAGGAGTCGTTCTTCGCGGGTATGGCAAGCGCGTCTCCCGCGCAGGGGAAGACGCGTCCGGCTTTTTTTTTCAGTTTCGGAACCCCTTTAGCGAGCATTTCCGGGCAAAAGTCGATGGCCGCGATTTCCGCATCCGGAAAACGGTCGCCTATGGCGAGGGCGACATCGAGGGTGCCGGAGGCGAGATCAAGCACGGGTCGCTTTTGATCCCAGAGGACAAGGCCGACGAGCTCGCGACGCCAATAACGATCTATCCCGAGACTCAGAAAATGGTTGAGAAAGTCGTAAACTCCGGCGATCCTGCCGAACATGGCGCGGACGGGATTGGCGGCCGCTTTCAATGCCCCGTTTCTCCCGGCGCGGCTTTTTCGCGATTTTCCCGGATAGTCCGGGCTACGACATTATATATTATCGGGAAAATTTCGGCGAAGTTGCCCGGCGACACGGTTCTCGTCTCTATAAATTTGCAGGTAAGCTCTTTGGCTACCTGCAGGGCTTCCCTGCTTTCCTTGTCCATGAAATATCCTTGTAAAAAAGCCCGTTCCCGCGAGGGGGGAATAACCGCTGTTAGCGAACGCCGGAACGGGCCAAAAAGAACGGAAATATCCACCCCCGCCCTTTATTGAAATTTTGATTCGCGCCGGCCGGATGGGAAAGTCCGCGACGTCGGCGCGATAAACGGCCGGACGCAAGCCGCGCTTTATGATTTATTCTGTTTTCTGCGTATATTCGCTCCAATCGCGGCGAGTTTTTTTTCGATTGCTTCGTAGCCGCGATCGAGATGATAGATTCGCGAAATTTCCGTAACTCCGTCCGCCGCGAGAGCCGCGAGAACGAGGGACGCGCTGGCGCGCAGATCCGAAGCCATCACCGGCGCCCCGCTCAATCTCTCCACGCCCCTGACGACGGCCGTTCCGCCGCTCGCCCGAATATCGGCTCCCATGCGCAACAGTTCCTGCACATGCATGAAACGGTTTTCAAAGATGCGCTCCTCCACGACGGCCGTCCCGCGCGAGACGCAAAGCAGGGCCATAAGCTGGGCCTGCATATCCGTAGGAAAGCCGGGATAGGGCTCGGTCCGCGCGTCGACGCATTCCAGAGGCGCGTCGGCGCTCGCGATAACCGAGCCGGAATCCGCGCGCCGGATATCCATGCCCATGAGCTTGAGTTTCGCGACTACAGCCTCGAGGGCGTCGTAGGGACAATTCTCCAGTTCAAGCTCGCCGCGGGTAATTCCGGCCGCCACCATGAATGTGCCGGCCTCGATGCGATCCGGCATAATTTCGTAGGTCGCGCCGCGCAAACTTCCGACTCCCTGAATGCGGATTACGCTTTCGCCATAACCTTCGATCTTCGCGCCGCAGGCATTCAGAAATTTGGCAAGATCGGATATTTCAGGCTCGCGCGCGCAGTTCTCAAGGACAGTTTCGCCGTCGGCCAGGACGGCGGCCATCAGGGCGTTTTCCGTGCCGCCGACCGTGGGCATATCGAAGGTTACGCGGGCGCCGGTCAGACGGTCGCATTCGCCGAGAATATAGCCTTCCTCCAGGGAAAAGCGCGCGCCGAGTTTTTCGAGCGCCTTCAAGTGCTGATCCACAGGACGGGCGCCTATGGCGCAACCGCCGGGCAAAGCCACTTTCGCTTTTCCAACCCGCGCCAGAAGGGGGCCCAGGCACAGGACGCTGGCGCGCATTGTGCATACAAGATCATAGGGAGCGGCAGGGACGAGCGCTTTGGGGGAGACTACGATTTCGTCCTCTCTTTCTTCAATTTCGCAACCCAGGGCGCGCAATAATTTCAACGTGGTGGCGATGTCCCTCAATTTCGGAACATTGCGCAACGCGGCGGAGCCTTCGCACAAGACGGCGGCGAAGAGGATAGGCAAAGCGGCGTTTTTGGATCCGCTGATCCGCGCGCGGCCTTTTAGCCGTCGACCGCCTTCGATAACGAGCGTGTCCATAAATTTCCTGATCCGGCCCGGCCGGTTTGGCGTTCCGCGCCTCCGTTGTCCGGCGCGCTCGAAAAAGCTAGCACGGGCGCGTTATTAAATCCAGAGCGCGGAGGGAAAAGATTAAACTTGCGCGATTATAAAAAATTGGCTAAATATTTGGCTTGCGGCGGAAGTAGCTCAGTTGGTAGAGCGCCTGGTTGTGGCCCAGGTGGCCGTGGGTTCAAGTCCCATCTTTCGCCCCATCGCGAAGGAGTTTTCGTATAATTATTTGTACTGTTTTTTGGTCTTTACTTTAATTTGGAAGCGCCTATATTTCCGGCTGGCTTCATGGCCAAAAGACATTTTTAAGGAGTTCGAAATGAAGAAACTGCT
>CAMWPE010000014.1 GCA_947176055.1 uncultured Desulfovibrio sp. | reverse complement strand
GCGGCCCTGGGGGCGCGCCTGGACAAAAGCCTCGCCCGTTCGCCCTGGGTAAATTCGCGCGGACAACTGTTTTCGGGTTGCGTCCTTCGCCTGCCTCCGGCCGTCGCTTTGTCAAGAAAACAGGGCCGGCCTTTTGACAATATAAGAGACGCAGTCGCCGGAGTCTTCGGGACGTCGGGCGGCCTCGTCTTCATCGGCGCCGCCGGCATAGCCGTGCGGGCCCTCGCGCCCTGTCTGCGTCATAAAAGCCTGGATCCGCCGGCGGTTGTCATCGACGTCGCCGGCCGCTTCGCTATTTCCCTGCTCTCCGGACATTGGGGGGGGGCCAATTCCCTGGCCCGCTGGCTGGCCTCGCTCATCGGCGCCGAGCCGGTCATAACCACGTCGTCGGACGTTTTGAAATTGCCCGCTCTCGACGAGATCCTCGCGGGAAAAGGTCTCAAAATAATCGACTGGGACATATCCGCGCGAGCCCAGGCCTCCCTGGAGTCCGGCGGGAAATTGCGCCTTTATTCTCCCCGGATGGAGATCGGACGGGAAGATATCTTCGAACCGGTCGGCGCGCCCGACGGCGCCGGCGAAAATCCAGGCGATGCCCCGCTGGCGGTCATTGACTATCTTCCGGGCGACAAAAGAGCCAATGTCATGCGGGTAGCCATCCCCCGCCTTTGCGCCGGCATTGGCTTCAGAAAAAATTGTCCCAGCCTGCGCGAGGATTTTTTCGAAGGTTTGCGACGCTGGGGAGTCCCCGTCGAGTCCCTGGCCGCGATAGCCACAGTCGAAGATAAAAAAAAGGATGAAAGATTGATCGCGCTCGCGGAGGAGCTGGGCATGCCGCTTCTCTCCTGGGCGCCGGAAATCCTGGCCCGCGCGGAGACCCCCAATCCTTCCGCGGTTTGCGGCCGGCGCTTCGGCCAGAGACCCTTCAGCGTCGCGGAGAGTTCGGCCCTCATGGCGGCTGGAGGAGGCGATCCTGAAAACGCGCGGCTTCTGCTGGAAAAAAAGGTCATTAACAAAAGGCTGACCCTGGCCGTCGCCGGACCGCTGTACGACACAGGGAGAGCTTCGCGTTAATATATCGTATTCGCGACGACGCTATTCCTCTTTTTCGTCGCCGTAACGCTCGTAAATCGGACGCGTCACATCCTGTATTTCCATAAACAGGCGAACCAGCTCCGGATCAAAATGTTTTCCCGATTCCTCCCGCAGGATTTCCAGGGCTTTGGACGGATCCCAGCTATCCTTGTAACAACGCTTCGAAACAAGAGCGTCGTAAACGTCCGCTATGGCCGTTATGCGCGCCGCCAGGGGGATTTCCGGTCCCGAGGGCGAAACAATATCCTTTGAGCCGGTATAGCCTTTGCCGTCCCAGCGCGCGTGATGATGCAGGGCTATGTCCCTTGCCATGACTTCTATCTCATTAAAAGCGTCGTCAAACAGTCCGGCGCCCAGCGCGGCGTGTTCCTGCATCAGCGCCCTTTCTTCGTTGTCCAGTTTTCCGGGCTTTTTGAGAATCTTGTCGGGAATCCATACTTTTCCCACGTCATGCAACATGGCCGCGAGCCTGATTTTGCCTTTCTCGGCGATGAGTTCCTCCGGATCCGCCCCATGCTCCAGGGCCCATCTGTGATAAAGCTCGGCGGCCACGCTGCCAACGCGGCGAACATGGCGTCCTGTTTCGTTGGGATCGCGCGACGCGGTCGTCCGCAAGGCGCGCAGGATCATGTCCGTAACCAGCAGGGATCTTTCTATGGGAACGGTCGCGATGGAGCAGAGTTCGTAAACGGTTTTTTCTATCTCCTCGCCGAAAGGAGCGGGACGGCCATTGTCCAGCGCGTTAATAAGCTGGAGAACTCCGATAGCCTTGCCGCGAGCGTTGACCAGGGGGACGACGAGCAGGGAGCGGGTGCGGTAACCCGTCTTTTCGTCAAAGGAGCTATTAAAAGAGTACGGGGCGGAATCGTCTATGGCGTAAGCGTCGGCTATGTTCAGGATTTTTTTCTCCCTTGCGACATAACCGGCGACGGAGTCGCCGTTGATAGGGAGCCTGGCGGTCATGTAGGCGAACTTATTAGCCGCGGAATCGGGAAACAATGTGTCATTCTGGGACGCCGAAAAACTTAACTCGTCGTTCTCGACCAGATAAATGGCGCCGGCGTCGCATTTAGCGCGGCGTCTGGCTTCGGTCAACAAAGCCGAAAAGACCGCGCGCGCGTCCGAAAACGCGCCAAGCTTTTTATAAAAGCCGCAATTGGGGCACGCGCGCCTGTCTTTCGGCTCCGCGATTACGCCGCCCGCTCCAATTCTCATGCCGGGACGCGCCGCGGAAACGATCAGGGATCCCGCTTTTTCGCGGGCTTTGGCCAGCATCGACGCGACTTTGGCGTCGTCGTACCGCGGCGAATAATGCATTAATACGGCGCTTTTCGCGCCCCGGGAGCTAATTTCCGGCAACCATTGCTCAAAATGACTATGACCCCAGCCGGGACGCTTCAAATGCTCTTCCCGATCGAACTGGCAATCGGCGAGCACGACGTCGGCCCCGCCGATAAAATCCAGCAAGGCCTTGTTCAGGGCGACTTTGTCCTGATCCTGTTCATCCAGCGGGATTTCATGGTCTCCGGTATAGACGAAAGTCCAGCCGTCGGCGGTTATTTTATAGGCCAGCGCTTCCCCAGGATGATTTGTTCTCGCCGTTTCGATGAGAAAGGAGCCGATTTTGAACGCGTCGCCCGGCTTAAGCCCGCGCATGTCCGTCGCGGGCAAATCCACAATCTTCACCGGCATGAGAATGCCGTCAAAAAGTCTGCCTAATTCTTCCTTCAGCGTCCTGTCCGGGGAAAATCGCGGTCCGTAAATGACGGGGGCGTTTTTCGCGTCGTAGAGCGGGGAATAAAAAGGCAAGCCCTGAATATGATCCATATGCAGGTGAGTCAGGAGGATCGGGGGAGACGGGCGGAGCGCGCCGTCGAGCGCGCGCTCGTAAGCCCCCAGACCGCTCCCCGCGTCCAGCAACAGCGCGTCTCCCGAGTTCGAAAGGACTTCGATACAAGCCGTGTCTCCGCCGTAATGACTAAAATCCGGAGAAGCGACGGGCGCGGAACCTCTCGCGCCCCAAATCTTTACCTCCATGGCCACTCCCCTCGTCGCTTTTTCCGTTTCGTCGTCGCCAGCTCGCCCCGAACCTAGGAACGCGGCTTTTTATATTTGGGATGTTTAAGCATACAGGACGAAGCCGAGCATTCCCCCGCGCCAGCCGGAGCGATAGTGGCGACTCCGTCGCTTTCGAATAATTTTAGCTCTTCGCCATGAATCTTGTCGCGAACGACAACTCCCTTGTCCGCGGAATCCACGAAAATATGGTTTTTCCCGCCAAGAGCCTGAATAACCACCGCCGAGTCGCCCACTTCGACGCTGGCCTGCGGGGTGTGGGCCACGAGCGGGAGATGGGCGCGCAGGGCCGGATCTCCCGCTTTTACGGACACAATGCCGGAGTTCAAAGTAAATATCGCGGCTTCGTCGCGGGGGCTATCGGCAAAATCGATGAGCAACGCTTCCGAATCCGGCCCGATCTCCAGCAGTGTGCCGTCGAAAAACTCTATCGCGGCCTCTCCGTCGCTATCCGTCCTGACAACGGAATTGACGGGAATTTTCATCCCGGCGACAATTTTCTCCCTCTTGTCGTAAAGACTATAGTCCGCCCCGCCCTCCGTAGAAATGACGCGGGCGCTCCCCGGATCCTTCGCCGCGTCCGCTGCCATGATTGACCCGGAAAATATAAACGCGCAGAAAATAATAGCTTGAATGAACGGCATGAAACGGATCCTGACAGTTAAAAAACAGGCTTTGTATCCCCCTCGCGAACAAACAGCGAGACTTACAATAATTAATTGTTTCGCGTAAATTTGGCAAGGCGGTCGCGCCTTGAAGCGACGGTCGCCCATGACCAAAAAACCGCGGGGATAAAACGATATGAACGCGAAAGCGGGGAGTTTGTGCGTCGTCGGTCTCGGACCCGGCGCGCCGGAGCTTATGACCGTCGAGGCCCGCGAAATCCTGCGCCTCAGCGACCGCGTCGCGGGCTACGATCTCTATATCAGCTTGTTGCCCCCCGATTTGCTCAAGGATAAAATAATTATTTCCAGCGGCATGAGAGGCGAGAGGCAAAGGTGCCGCGAAGCCATAGCCGCCGCCCTCGAAGGAGCGCGGACAGCGATAGTTTGCTCCGGCGACGCGGGCGTTTACGCCATGGCCAGCCTGACGCTGGAAATTCTGGAGACTGAAAATCTCCTGGACGAGATCTCGCCGCGAATTATTCCGGGCGTCCCCGCTCTTTGCGCCGGGGCGGCGCTCCTGGGCGCGCCCCTGGGCCATGATTTCGCCTGCGTCAGTTTAAGCGATCTCCTCACGCCCTGGGAAATTATCGAAAAAAGACTGTTCGCGCTCTTCGCGGCGGATTTCGTATGCGTTCTCTATAATCCCCGTTCCCGGGGACGCCCGGATTATTTGCGGAAAGCCCTCGATATCGCGAAGGAATACCGCGACGCTTCCTGTCCCGTAGGAATGGCCAGGAATATCGCCCGCGCCGGGCAATCGACGCTGATAGCGACTCTGGAAACTTTCGATCCCGAAGCGGCCGACATGCTATCCCTGGTCATTGTCGGCAATAGCGAAACCCGCGTCCGGGACGGCTATATGATCACTCCTCGCGGCTACGCTAAAAAATACGAATGATCCTCTTTCGCTCCGCTCCCGTAACGGCTGGCGCGTTTTTACACGGCATCCCGCCCAGGCTGTGTAAAAAGGAAACAACGCGACCTTAAAAAGCCTCGCGGGAACATTCCCAAAACGGGCGCCGCGAAATTTCGCCGGGCGAATCCGGAGACGGAAAAATGGCTGACCGCGCCCTTTTTTGGGCGTTTCGCCGGTTTCGAGACCGTCGATCTTTTATTTTGGCGCCATGCTTGCTCTATGGACGACAAATTCGCAAAAAGGAGATGATTTATGAATTTGCGTAAAAAAGCGCTCTCCCTTGTCCTCGCCGCCCTCGTGCTCGCCGGATGCGCCGGTTTCGCCCAGGCGGCTCCCAACGGAAACGCGTCGGGCATGAGCCAGGAACAGCGCCAGCTGGCCCAGGAGATCATTAACCGGAATTATCAAGCTATGGAGGCGACCCGGCAGGCTCTCACCGAAAAACGGGCCCAGCTTGACGAAGAGATGACCAGCGCGAATCCCAACGCCGCCGCCATTGAAAACCTGTCCCGCGAAATTGGCGAATTAAGGGGCAAGATGCTCGCGGCCAGGGCCGGCGCCCGCGCCGAGCTGGCGAAGAATGGTCTTGCCACCGACGCCTACGCGCCCAAAGCCCAGCGTCAGCCGCGATACCGCGATCAAGACTACGACCGCGGCGACGGCTACTGGCATCACGGCGACAGGGGACGCCACCACGGTCCCAGAGGCCACGGCTACTGGCGTTGCGGACCCTGCTGGCAGTAAATTCTTCCCTATAGCGGGAAAGCCGCGCGTCAAAATAAATTAAAACGAATCGCCGGTCTTGCGCCGGCTTCGCGCGAGATGTAATTAAGGCTGCGGCGGTCCCCGCGGGCTGTCCAGCCTTAACTTTTTGTGTTTTAGCGAATAAAACGTCATTCGCCGGTTTTCCAGCGCCTTCTAGTCAGCGCGGGCACGACGGGAGCCATCATATTTATAGAGCGATGAATCTTGACGCTTTTGTCGCCAAAAACGCGCCCCGGGCCTGCCAGGGTCTCTTGCTGGCGATAGGCATGAGCGGGGCGGTTATTTTCGGAGTGGCCATCGACTCTCCCGGCCTTTCTCCATTCGCGGCCTTTGGCGCCATGTTCGGCATGCATATTACACCGCGGAGCGGCGCGAAAGCGAAGATACTGGGCGCCGTCGCCGGTTGCCTTTTTCTGTCGCTGGCGGCCAGCCTGAACGTTGTTATCGCCGGATACCCGCTCCTCGCGCTGACGGCGCTGTTCCTTTTCAGCTGGCTGGCCGCCCTCCCCAAAAACGATATCCTGTATATCGGATTTGTCGTCAAATACGCCGCCATCGCCGCGTTGCTTAATTACTTTGACTTTACCCTGTCCCTTGCCATGGGTCTCTACTTCTGTTCGGGCGTCATTCTGGGACTGTTTTTGAGCCTGGCGGCCACCGCGTTCGAAAAGGAGAATGAACAACCGCCCCTTGATCAACTTAAGAAATTGTTGCATGGCGATGTAAACAATCTTTATTCCTCCCTCGCCATGCCCGCGACGGTGGTGATATCTTCCCTGATCGCAGAAAATTTTTCATACGCCAATCCCGCCTGGGTCGGACTGACTGTGATTTTTGTCTTCGTTCAAAACCGCGGCCTCGAATGGAGACGGGCGCTGGATCGCGTAACCGGCACAGTCGCGGGAACCATCCTTTCTTACCTGATCCTGAGCTTCCTGCATCTCCCCTTGCGTCTGGCGCTGATTATCGGCGTCCTCGCTTTCTTCATGCCCTTCGCCATAAAACGCTACAGTATTTTCAGCGCCCTGATAACGTGCGTCGTCCTGATCCTTATCAATATCGCGATGTTCTCCCAGGGCGGGGATATGGGACTGTTGCTGTGGCGCTCCATCGACACAGTGTTTGGTTGCGCGTGCGCGCTTCTGGCGCATCTGTCGACGCGGCTGATCTATCGTATAAAGGAGCGAGACAAATTATCCCGCGCATGAAAGCCCGCTCGCGCGAAACTGGATCCGTCGCGCCCCGCGTCGTCCCGCTTTTCATACCCATCCTCCGCGAATCAAGCTTCCTCGAGACAGGGCGCCAATCCAAATTAAAAGGGAGCCATCCGGCTCCCGTACAGTTTTCCTGATTTATCTAAACTTTGCCAATGGGCCGCGCTATTTCAGGATTTTTCCGCTTTGGCCATATCCACGGCGTTTTTGAACAGCTCCAGCGGCAGCGCTCCGCGGATCACCAGATTGTTAACAAGGAAATATGGGGTGCCCTCGATGCCCAGCTTCTGTCCGTCCTCGAGATCCTGGGCCAGAATTTCCTTAACTTTTTTGCTCTGGGCTTCTTTCTGCAATTTTTTCGGATCCAGACCGAGACTTTCGACAGTCTTTTTTATGAAAGGCTCCCCTTCGGAAAGAAGTCTCTCGCGATTGTCGAACATCTGATGATAAAAATCCCAGGCTTTGGCTTCGTTTTGCTGGGCGATGGCTATGAAGTAAGCCGACGCGAGAGCGCCAGGACCCTTTTCATCCAGAGGCAGATGTTTGAACACCATGGCTACGTCGTCGCCGTACGCGTCCCGGATGGCGTCAAGGTTTTTGGAGGCCTGCTCGCAAAAATGGCAGGTAAAATCGGAAAAAGAGATTATTTTTACCTTCGCGTCCTTGTTTCCCAGCACGGGCCGGTCATTCAGGCGCACTTCCTTTTTTTTCTTCATGTCTTCGCGCCATTGGGCCTCGAGATTATGCTTGCGGCGCAGATTCGAGCCCTGCTGGGCGATGTCCAGCACCGCCTCGCTATTCTGTCTCAATACATCCAGAATAATGTTGGGATTTTCCGACAACAGGGTTCTTACGGCGTTCTCCAGCTCCCTGGAGTCCGCGGCCCTCGCATCGCCGCGATCAAAGGCGAAAAAAACCAGCAAAAACGCGACAAAAACCATACTTTTTTTTAACATGCTAAATCTCCAGCTTTATAATGCCCGGGACGCGCCCGGAATCTTCCGCGCGGACAAGCCCCGGACTCAACTTTCCGGGACAGAATCAGGCGGAATAAAAATTAATACGGATTTTTAAAATTTTACTACCATTTTTCAAGATTTTCAATAGCCGCTTGACGTAAATACCAAGCCTTCCTATAAAGATCTATCATGCAAGCGCGGAGGCAAAATGGCCCGAATTATTTCCGTCGCCAATCAAAAGGGAGGAGTCGGCAAGACTACGACGGCGATCAATCTCGCCGCCGCCCTGGCCGTAATGGAAAAGAAAACGCTGCTGGTGGATTGCGATCCGCAGGCCAACGCGACGAGCGGCCTGGGCATTGAGCCAGAAAAATCCGGATTCAAGGATTTATATTCCGTTTTTTATACCCCCGCCGCCGCCCCCCAGGCGATTGTGGAAACAGACGTGCCTTATCTTTCGCTAATTCCCGGTTCCCGCGATCTGGTAGCGGCCGAACTCGAGCTTGTGGACAAAATGGCCCGGGAATTTTATTTGCGCGCCTGCGTCCGGGAAATTGAAAAAGAAACCGGCTACGAATATATCATCCTCGATTGTCCGCCGTCGTTGAGCTTGCTCACACTGAACGCCCTCTGCGCTTCCGAAGAGCTTCTCGTTCCTCTGCAATGCGAGTATTTCGCCCTCGAAGGCATAGTAAAATTGTTGAATACCTACCGGCAGGTGCGCGAACTCCTCAATCCTGGACTCGATTTGCTGGGGATAGTCCTCACCATGTACGATTCCAGAAATCGACTGACCCGCGACGTGAAAAACGAAGTCCGCCGTTGTTTCGGCGAATCGTTATTCGAAACGGTAATTCCCAGGAATGTGCGCCTTTCCGAGGCCCCCAGCCATGGAAAATCGATCATCCATTACGACGTCAAATCGCGGGGAGCGGAGGCTTACCTTGGGCTGGCCAGGGAAGTGGCGCGAAGGAAGCCCGAGAAAAAAGCGCCGGTCGTCAATTAGAGGCGGGGAAGGCGTCCGTCTCGAAATTATAGCGGAAATATTTATGGCGAACTGTGGCCTCGCAACGATTGCACCGGAAAAGCAGAGTCCCGCCCAGACTCGCCGTTTTCAGGGTAAAAGGTCGCTCCGGATCATCGCGCCAGTCTTTCGTCGCCGCGGAACAAACAGGACAGGCGACCGCCGGATCATAATCGTACCGGTAATCCCAGGACGCCATGAAACGCCCGAATTCTTCCATAGCATCCGCGGGCGATTCGGCGTCGCTCTCCTTTGGAGAGAGGGACGCCTCGTATCTTCTCCATTCATCGATGGGAATCAGCGCCGCCGTCAGAACGCCGTCGCCGTCGTAAAGCCAGGAAATCCTGCTCCTGTCTATCATAGCCCCTCCGGATTATACCGAAATTGCGCTTGAGCCATAATTTTGTCAATATCTCTGGAAAGGAGAGAATATGAGTCTTCAGAACAAAGGCCTGGGACGCGGGCTGGACGCTCTTTTCAAGCCGAATATCCAGGAAGGCGAGGAAGACGGAAGCGAGGGCTCCCCCAGGACTCTCCCTTTGCGAATGATCGAGCCCAATCCCGACCAGCCAAGAAGCGTTTTTTCCGAAGACACCCTCAAGGAGCTGGCCGCTTCCATCCAGGCGCGGGGGATTTTGCAACCTATTATCGCGCGACCCATCGAACCCGGACGATTCCAGATCGTCGCCGGCGAGAGAAGATGGCGGGCGGCGGAACTGGCCGGTCTGGAGGAAATTCCGGTCATAATTCGCGAATTTGACGACGCGGAGGCGATGATCGTCGCGCTGATGGAGAATATTCAGCGGGAAGATCTCAACCCCATCGATAAGGCCGCGGCCCTCCAGTCAATCAAAGACGCGCTGGGCGTCAATCAGGAAGAGCTGGCCGAGCGCGTAGGCTTGCCTCGAGGCACACTCTCGAATTTTTTGAGGCTTTTAAATCTCCCCGAAATAGCTAAAAAGGAAGTCGCGGAGGGAACGATAAGCATGGGCCATGCCCGTTGCCTGGCGGCGCTTCCCGAAGAAAGCCTTGTCGAAAGCCTGCTGAACAGGATGCTCGAAAAGAATCTCACAGTGCGCGAAGCCGAAGAGGCCATTGGCGTCTGGCGGACCGAGGGCCGTTTCCCCTGGGAACGCGACGACGAAAAGAAGCAAAAAGATCCAGAAATAAAACGTCTGGCAAAGAACATAGGAGACGCGCTCAATTGTAACGCCCGGATAAGCGGCACTGTCGAAAAAGGCCGCATCAGCCTCGCCTACGAGAGCAACGAGCAACTGTTCGAACTACTAGAAAAGCTGGGTCTTACCCTGGAGAACTGAAGTCGCGTCGGTTAATTACATAACCGGAGCTAAAGGAAATTTTAATTCTCCGCGCCGTTGCTCATTGGAAACGTCCGTCGTCCGCGGATAATTATTTCAAAGCGAGTTCGCGGCAATTCTCAATCAAGCGGGGATATTCTCCGTTCTCCCGTTCTCTTCCCTGTCCAGCGCTTCCGCGATCTTTTCGGCGATAGCCCGGGCCAGGGGCGGCGGAACGGAGTTGCCAATCTGCCTGTATTGATCGAGGTATTTCGCCGTTCCGGATCTGGCGCGTATGGGTCCGGCGAGTCTATACTCGTCGGGGTAGCCGTGAATGCGCATATATTCGCGCGGCGTAAGGTAGCGGTCTTCGATGGGATGAAAAAATATTTCGCCCCCGCGAAGGGTGTTGGCCGGTTTTTGCCTATGAACGCGCAGGAATTTGGTCGTGTCCTTTCGCGCCAGGGAGCCTCTCTGGCTTGCCGGCAGGGATAATTGCGAAGCCAGATTGCGGCCTTCCGGAACTCCTTTGATACGCGCCCTGTCGCGGGGCGGCGTAACGTCGTAATGACTATCGGCCGGAATTTCGCTCGCCCCTTTAGTCGCGGGCGGCGGCAAGCCGGCGATAGCCTCTCCCGCCGATACCCATTTTTTCAACGAAGATCGCGGCGACGGCTCCGCGGCGCGGGTCGGCTGGGGAAAGGAAAAATCTTCGCTATTATTCGCGAAGGCGACGACAAAAACCCTTTCCCGCAGTTGCGCCGCCCCGTAATCGGCGGCTAGCAATGTTTTCCATTTAGCGAAATAACCCAGCTCCGCCAGCGCGGTCAAAAAACTCGCGAAAACCCCGCCGCGCGCTCCCGCCGCGTCTTTCGCGGAGAGCAGTCCTTTCACCTGCTCGACCAGGAGCGCCCTCGGCCGGAGCGCCGCGGCGAATCTCGCCATTTCAAAAAGCAAAGCTCCCCTTTCGTCGGCCAGAGCCCTCTTTTTTCCTATCTGCGAAAAAGCCTGGCAGGGCGGACCGCCGAAGAGAAGATCGACGCGCCGCTCTCCGCCCGCCAGAGAGAGGGGATCCAGCCCGCGAATATCGCCTTCGTACAAAAAGACCGGCTCGCCCAGCAGGGCGCGATTAATTTTCAGGGAAGCGCAAGCGTATTTGTCCAGCTCCGCGCGCGCGAGGATTTTAAAGCCGGCTTGAAAAACGCCGAGATCCATCCCTCCGCAACCGGAAAAAAGGGACACGGCGGTCTTCATTTAAGTTTTTTACAAATCATATATGATCGACGCGTTGAGAGAATAAAGACCGCGCCTCGCCGATATTTCGTCCCCGCGCTTTCGCGTAGAGAATGGTGTCCGTAAAACCCGCCGAAGAATGGGCGCAGGTCATCGAATAATCTTCGGAAAGTTCGCGGACGCGGAGGGGTATTTCATAAAGATCGCGGGGCTTGTGATAAAGGCAGACAATCAATTTGGGTTTGTCGCGGGAGATAATCTCCCGGCCCCCATCGAGGGCGTCAAGCTCCGCGCCCTCTATGTCCAGTTTTACGCAATCAAGCCTTTCCAGGCCCGTTTCCCGGGCGAAACTGTCCATGCTTCGCAAGTGGCACGTCTCCGTCCCGGCTCCTTCGGTCGCCCCAATATGCGAGGAATCGCGCAGGGACGAAAAAACCGCGCTTCCGTCCTCTTTCCCCAGCCCGGCGCGATGAACGCGGTAATTGCCGCAAGCGGCGAGAGTCGCGGCCGCCTTGTCCGCCATCCAGCGAATGGGTTCGAAACCATTAATGACGCCCTCCGGGCCTACCGCTCGCGAAAACTTTTCCTGGGCCCAGACCATGTCCGATAGTCCGCCATCCATCATGACATCCCCCGCTTCCGGGCAAATTTCCGGATGCTCGTATTCCGCGAAGGGGGCGATGGGCAAGTATCCTGGATCGCCTGTTTCCAGGGCGAGAACGCGCGCGGCGAAAGTATATCTTCCCAACGCGTCATTCATCAGGTTGGCCGCTTCCTCGAGAAGCGACGCGCTTTTCTCGTAAAAACCAGGCAAGGGAGATCTCTTTTTAAGGGTTTCGTCCAGATCGCCGGCCAGCCAGACTTTTTCGCTGGCAAGCTCCGGCGAGAGCATGCTGGCGTATTGGACGATAAAGGCCGAGGGATGCAAAAACACCCGCTCCAGATCCGGACGCGATCCCAGCCCCGCCAGACCGGCGGTCGCCTTCGGCGAGCCATGCCAGGGAGGGAGCCGAAGCTCTATGGGAGCGCCGGTCGGCGCGTCCGGAATATAGATATGGTTTATGCGCAGATGTTTCCGGGCTTTTAGCCAGTCTGGCAATCGCCGCAAATCCTTGAGTCCGACAACCAGTTCGATCGGCTTTTCGTCCGCGGGTTCGCCCGCTTCGCGGAGCAAGGGAAGCGCGTCCATACGGTGGTCAAGATTCATCTTTTTTCCTTATCCCGGTTTCCCAGGCGACGGCGCGAGGATTGGCCCGCGCCATATCGCTGGCGGCGCCCGAGACCAGGACCCGATTGCCCTGCGCGTCGACTCCGGCTGTCGGCGCCCTTTCGTCGTTGACGGGGATCGCGGCTATTTTGTTAGGCAAGCGACCGGCGACATTTCGCGCGCGGATGGACAAGTTGGCGGAATCCGCGGGCGCCCTGCTCGCGCTCGTTCGCGGCTCCGGAAGCGACGTTTCGCATACCGCTCCGTCCATGGAGGCCAGAATTTCCGCGAAGTCTGTTCCCCGCGTTTTTGCCATGCGCGAATATCTCCCGCATTCAGACCGGCTCTCCGCCGGTCGCCTGTTTCCGCAACTCGAAACGCTTGATTTTTCCTGTCGCCGTCCTTGGTAAGCTCTTCGCGAATTTGTATTTTCTTGGCCTTTTATAGGCGGCCAAGGTTGGTTGGCCGGTCAGCCATTCCTTTAATTCCGCTATAGTAAGACTTTCGTCAAGGGGCACGACAAAGGCTAGGGGAATTTCGCCGCGCGCCTTGTCTGGCGTTCCTATGACGGCGCATTCGGCGATTTTTGGATGCTCATTCAAAACGGCTTCTATCTGCGACGGATAAATATTCTCTCCGGCGCTAATTATCATATCGTCCTTGCGGCTCAATACAGTTATATAGCCGTCCTCATCCCATACGCCAATATCTCCTGTATAGTGAAAATCCCTGTAAAACTTTTTCGCGGTCATTTCGGGATTATTCGCGTAGCAACCCGTCGATTTGCAAGGCGCCTTGACGATGATTTCGCCGACGGACGCGTTGTCCCGCGCGACGAGATCGTCCGGATCGGCGAACCCATCCCGGACGATCCTTACAAGTCGCGCGTCGTCGTCCTCGCCAGGCCGTCCCGTTGCCTGGCATTTTTCGATGGGCGCGCGGGCGCTCAACCACGTATTGACGAAAGTCTCCGTCGTTCCGTAACCATTCAGGATGTTGGGCGTAAAAAGCTCCCTGTATTCGAGGATTTCCGCCCTGGAAAACGGGCTGCCCATGGAACAGAGACCGCGCAAGGCTGACAGATCGGCGGGAGAATCCTTCTGGGCGCGAGCGAGCGCCCTGAACACGGACGGCACGCCCGTGATATGGGCTACGCCCCGGCTCGCGATTAGTTCCAGAGCCTCGCGCGGCCGGAATTCTCGCATGGAAACGACTTCGCAACCGACATAAAGCGCGGCCGTAGGACCGCCTACATGCAGACCGCCCCGATGGAACCAAGGGGTGAGATTTAAAGTTTTGTCTTCCGGATGTAGCGGATAGCGCGCGATCACGTCGCGGGCGGAGAAGACCTCGTTAATAGAATTGATCGGGACGGCTTTCGACCGGTTTGTGGAGCCAGAAGTATAGAGGCGCGTTGTTTCGTCGTAAATTCGCGACTCCCCCGTCGGACGGGGAGTTCCCGCCGGAGCGTTTTTCAAGTACGCTTCAAATGAACGCGGGGAATCCGGCGCGTCTCCGCATACAAGGATCCTGGCGGGGCGACGCGCGCTCGCGTCGAGCGCTTCCGCGACGACGCCGGAAAAGCGACTGTCGTAGACGAAAATTACCGGTTCGCTGTCTTCCAGAAGCGGCGCGAGCTCCATGGGCGCCAGACGATAATTGACAGGGCAACTTACCGCTCCCGTTTTATGGCCGGCCAGATAGCAGAACAAAAATTCGGGGCTGTTATACAGCATGAACATGACGACGTCGCTTTTTTTCACTCCATCCGCGAGAAAAGCGTTGGCCAGTCTGTCGGCCTCCTCATTCAATTCCCCGTAAGTCCAGGTTTTCCCGCTTTCCGCGCATGCCAGGGCTCTCTTTTTGCCGTAGCGCGAAACATTCCGCATAAATCCGTTTAACCAGGTAACCTCGCGCTCGAACAAAACCCTGAAATTCTCCGCGTCATACGTATGCGCCATTCTCTCTCCTGCGAAAATTTTAAGTTTCGCATGAATAGCGCGGAAGGGATCATAAATCAAGCGCCCTACGCTTTGGCGATAAAATCGCGCCCGTCGCGGCGGCTTCCCGAGGCGAGGACGCTATTGCCCTAACACAAACTTTATTCGCCGTTATGAGACAATCCCGCGCGAAATTTGCCATAAGATCCGGCCCGTGCTCGATTTAATTTGTCGCGCGGTTCTGGACAAAGTCGGGCGAATTTCCTATAGTAGGTCGCGGCGCGCCGCTTTAGCTCAGTTGGTAGAGCAGCTGATTCGTAATCAGCAGGTCGTCAGTTCAAGTCTGACAAGCGGCTCCACATTAGAGTTTACATACGTCCCGCGAAGTATAAAAACCTCGCGGGGCTTTTGTTTTAAAGTCCTGTTATCGTCCCCGATAGTTTACTTTAGTCTAAAGACACCCCCTGAAAACACGGGATTTTGAATATTAAAAACAAGCTGGGTAATAAGGCCGAAAGGAATCCGGCGACGCGAAATGACGGAAATAAATTACGCAAGCGCGTTTAGATCATAAGTCACGCTGCCGACGATTTCGGCGGGCAGGAAAGCTCCCGCTTTAACGCCCGGCCCTGAAATATAGGTTATCCCGTCTATTTCCGGAGCCTGGAACCAGACCCGCCCCTTATAGAGCCCCGGCCATTCTCCGGCGTCGCTCTCGTCAACAAGCGCGTCCATTGTCCCGCCTACGACGGAGGCTAGATATTCCGCGCTGATTTTTGCCTGCTCTTCGAGTAGTTCCGCTTTTCTCGTCTCTTTTGTCTCTTCCGGAACCTGATCGGGGAAATTCGCGGCCGGCGTTCCTTCCTCTGGCCTATAGACGAATACGCCAAGATTCTGAAATCGGGTTTCCCGGACAAAGTTTAGCAAAGCGCGGAAATCCGCGTCCGTTTCTCCCGGAAAACCGACAATTAAACTTGTTCTCAAAGCGACGTCCGGAATCTTTTCCCTGATTCTCCCTACAATTCTCCGCGCGTCGACTACGAAAGGGCGCCCCATCCTTTTTAATATTTTTTCCTGGGAATGTTGCAGGGGAATGTCAAAATATGGAAGCAAGGGTCTCCCTATGTCGGCGACGGCGCGTATAAAGGATTCTGTTACGGCGGCTGGATAGAGATACAACATTCGCAACCATTCAAGCCCGTCCAGGCGCGCCAGAGTCTTGAGAAGATCTGTGAAATTTTTTTCAGGAGAGGAAGAATCGCCGCGCCAGGCGGAAACATCCTGGCCGACCAGAACGAGTTCTTTTACGCCCCTGGCCAGGAGTTCCCTGGCTTCGGCGACGATTTTCGCGACCGGCTCCGGCTTAAATCCGCCCCGTATGTTTGGGATTACGCAAAAAGAACACCTGTGATCGCAACCGTCGCTGATTTTCAGCCATGCGTAAGAAGGTCCCGTCGAGAGGAGACGGCCTTCCCCGGGTTTTCGTTCCCTTTTCATGGCCTCGGCTATTTTCGCGGGCCATTCAGGCTGGAAAGAAGGTTCGAGCCAGAGGTCGACTTCGGGGAATTCTTTCGCCAGCTCGGCGGTTCCGTATCTGCCTGGCAAACATCCGGCCACCGCGATTAAGGGGGGAGTTTTGAGTCTTGAGCTTTTCTTGATAATATCCAGGATGGCGCGAATCGATTCCCGGACCGCCGGCTCAATGAAAGCGCAAGTATTAATCAGGGCCAGTTTGCTTTTTCCCGGAGCGGCGGCGATTTTTATTGGAAAACCAAGGGAGCCAAGCAGTCTTTCGGTATCAACCCTGTTTTTTGGACATCCCAGACTGACGCTCCAGACAGGCAAAAATCTGTGGCACATTATTCGCTGTCGCTGTGTTCAAACAAGGTGTTAACAAAATATTTTGTTTACTTTTAGCTAGTTATAAATCCCGCTTTCGCAAAGCGAACGAGATAAAGTTCTTTTCCGCCCAACGGGCGCTCCGCGGGGGCGTTTCCGTTGTCCGCCACGGCTTACGGAAACAGTAAGCGAAGCGAAAGGAGGCGCGGAGAAAATTTTCTTCGCAAGCTAAGCTCGCCGCAAGAGCCAAGCGCCCTGTTATCCCCCGCAAAATATCGACCCGCGTTTTATACCGGAAGGCGCAGGAATCTCAAGCTGTCAGGCTGTATATATAATAGTCGTTCCGTGTCGATATCCTCGACGGAGACGACGCATTTTGTCTTTTTTATGTTGAGGACAGCCTCGGCCTCATGGCTGCAATCGAAAAGATGGAGATTGTCGCCGGTTATAAAATCCGCCGTTGTCCAGTGCCTGTTCAAAGGCGGTTGCCCCGGAAGCGCGTATTTGAAGAATCGGAAAACGACAGCCTTGCCCAGATTTTTTTCCGCGTCCGGGCCTATCCAGTCCTGAATCGCGCTCCAGACTTCGTTTAAACCAGGCTTCGCGCCGGGCGCGAAAGGCCGGGTCGTCTCCAGCGGCATTCTCTTTTTCAAGGCGTCCAGCATCGAATCCACGACATCCGCATAGTCGGTTTCCTGGGACAGGAAAGCCCTGAATCGCTCGGGATTCGCCGCGACGCCCATCAACGTTTCATTCATTATATCCCGGGCCCGGCTTGTCCGGATGGCGTGGGTTAGACGCAAAGCGTTCAATACGGCGTAAACGGCGCAAAAGGCGTCGAGTTTGCCTTGATATAGCGGTTTCATGCGACTTTCCGTCTATTCCACAGTGACGCTTTTAGCCAGGTTCCTCGGCTGATCCACATCTTTGCCCAGGTAATCGGCCACTTCGTAACTAAAGAGCTGGAGAGCGGGCAGAGCCATGAAAGCGGCGAAAGCTCCATCGACAGGAGGAATAAGCCAGGCGTCGGCGGCTTTTGCCGCGGGCGCGCCGTTGGAAAGGACAATAACCTTCCCGCCGCGGGAGACAACTTCCTCTATGTTCGATTTTACTTTTTCCAGCAAATCGTCCTGAAAAGCCATGGCGAAGGTGGGGAATTCCGGATCGATAAGCGCGATGGGCCCATGCTTCATTTCGCCGGCGGCGTAGCCTTCGGCGTGAATATAGGACAACTCTTTCAGCTTGAGCGCGCCTTCAAGGGCCAGCGGATAGCCCACGCCCCGGCCTAGATAAAAGAAATTGCGGAAAGCGGCGTATTTTTTCGCCAGCTCGTTGGCTCTTTTACGCATTTCGGGCAAATTGTCATCCAGAGCGGCGGGCAAGGAAAAAAGAATATCCAGGGTCTCCCTGATTCTGTTTCTCTCCAGCGTTCTCTTTCTTTTTCCCCAATAAAGGGCCATAAGGGCGAGACAGATCATCTGGCTGGTCATGGCTTTGGTAGAAGCCACGCTGATTTCCGGGCCAGCCTGCGTAAAAATGGTATAATCGGCCTCGCGGGCGATAGAAGAACCCACGACATTGCACACGCCGATTGTGGGAACGCCCCTCTGCTTCATTATGCGCAAGGCGGCCAGGGTGTCCGCCGTCTCCCCGCTTTGACTGATAAAAAGCGCGACTTCGCCGGGATCCCGCAAAAACTTGTTTTTATAACGAAATTCGGAAGCGATTTCCGCCTCCGCCGGAATATCGGCCAGATTCTCAATGAGCGCCTTGCCCCAAAGCCCGGCGTGGTAGGAGGTGCCGCAAGCCACGATATGAATCCTGCCCGGGATCGGCGCGTTATCCAGCTCCGGAATCTTTACGTCGCCGGTTTCCCCGTCGGCGCGTCCGGTCATTCCATCCTTGATGACGCGGGGTTGCTCAAAAATTTCTTTCAGCATGAAATGCTTGTAGCCGTCTTTCTGCGCGTCCTGAAGATTCCATTGAATAGTGTGTTTTTCTTTCGGCAGAGGCTTGAGATCGCGCAGGCTCATCGCTTCGCAGGAGGAGGCCGTAGCGCGGACAATTTCGCCGTCCTCCAGAAACATGACTTCCCGCGTATAGGGCAGAAAGGCCGGAATATCGGAAGCTATGAAATTCTCGCCCGTGCCAAGACCTACGATTAAAGGAGCCGACATGCGCGCGGCGTAAACGGTGTCGGGATGGTCGGCGGAAAGGAGACAGACGGCGTAAGCGCCCTTCGCCTCCGAGAGAGCCGCGGCGAACGCGCGAAGCAGATCCGGCTCCGTCTTGCGACGCTCGGCGATCAGGTGAACGAGAACTTCCGTATCGGTATCGGAGTAAAATTGATGCCCCTTTTCGAGCAAAAATTTCTTCAGCTCCCTATAGTTCTCGATAATGCCATTATGAACCACAGCCAGGGATGAATCGTTTGACAGATGCGGATGAGCGTTTCGCTCCGCCGGCTCCCCGTGCGTGGCCCAGCGGGTATGCCCCATGGCGCAAGTGGAAGTTATCGCGGGCATTCTCGAAAGTTTTTCTTCCAGCGCCCGCAATTTGCCGGAAGCGCGGGCGATGTTAATTTTTCCAGGCGTCATCCAGGCCACGCCCGCGGAGTCGTAGCCCCGGTATTCCAGCCTGCGCAATCCCTCCATGACGACCGGCGTCGCGGGCCTGTGGCCAACATATCCTATAATTCCGCACATTGTCGCTCCAAATAATAAAAGCCGCGAACCGGGCGACTAGCCGACCGCGCGATCTATGAATTTCTGGTTTGTGATCTCTATTTTGGCCTTATTAAGCAAGCCATTCATAAAAAATTCGAACAGCGCCTGTTTCCGGTTTTGTTTGACGGAAGAGACGAGAACTTCCTCCGCCGCTTCGAATTCGTCCCTGGACGGCGGGATAGCCTTGTCCACCCGGACTATTAGCGCGCCAGGCTCTTTTCCGTCTGTCTCCTCGTAAGGCCGCGCCAGCCATTCGCCGGGTTTAGCGGAAAAAATAGCCTCGCTCAATTCCGCGTCCGGCGCGAAATTGTTGATGACTCCGCCGCGATCCAGCGGCTCGCTCGTCAAGATATTATTTTTTTCACGAACTTCGGCGAAAGGTTCGGACTTGAATTTTTCCAGCAGATCCTTCGCCGCGCTCATGGCCAGCCCGAGGGATTTTTCGGCTATGAGCTCTTTTTCTATCTCGCTCCTCGCTTCTTCGAAAGGCTTCGCGCCCGCTTCCTGGGCGGAAATCACCCGGGCGACGATATACTTTTCTCCAGCTTCCAGGGGCGCGTCAAGCGGCGAGTTCGCCGGCGTCGCGAGCAGGGCCCTGGCGCTCTCCGCGCCTATGCCCAGCTCCTTTTCCAGCCCGGCCTGATCCAGTTTTCCCGTTTTTACGGCTTCCAGGTTATATTTTTTCGCGCTTTCCGCCAAAGGTTTATTAAGAATATTGTCTTCGATAAGGTTATCGAGGGCGTCGCGCAACTTTTTGGATCCCTCCTCAAAGGCCAGCGCGGCGTAAGCGGCGTCCTTAACCTCTTCGAAAGGCTTGACCCCGGCCTCTTCCTTTTCGCGCAGGAAGATAAGATGCAGACCGAAAGGCGTGCGGATGGTTTCCGAGACAGATCCTGGAGCCATGGCGAAAACAGCCTCTTCGAATGGCTGAACAGTTTCTCCCCTGCTAATCCAGCCGAGATCGCCCCCTTCTCCGGCCGCGCCCGCCGGATTGAAAGCGTCCGCCACGGTCGCGAAAGGAACGCCGTCGTCAAGCTGTTTTCGCGCTTCGCCCAAACGATCCAGCGCGACCTTGAAATCTTCGTCGCCGGCGTCGGGGGCGACAGGAACCAGAATATGCGAGGCCCTGACCTTTTCGGGAGCGGCGAAATTCCCGATATTGGCTTCGTACCAGGCCCGGGCCGCCTTTTCGTCCAGCTCGTCCTTTTTAACCAGCGCTTCCGGTCTTACGGCGATATATTACGCGTCAACTGTAGGCGGAATGGCGAAATTATCCCGATGCGCCTCGTACCATGCCAGGGCTTC
>CAMWPE010000013.1 GCA_947176055.1 uncultured Desulfovibrio sp. | reverse complement strand
CGCGGCAAGGACGCCGACGGCGCTTCCGAGGATGGAGTCCCACTCGTTTTGCAAGAATGCCACAAATAAGCCTCCGGCCGTACGGTTGGGCCGGCCTCGTCCCGCCGAGTTTATCCATAGAACTTTCCGGTCTGCCCGCGCGGGTAAACGCGTTTTTTTAGCATCCGCGCGACTGGCGACGCCTAAACCGCGCGGCCATATATTTTCGCTGGCCGGAGATTTGCTTAATCCCGAATTTAATGAGACAATCGCCCTTCCATATAATAAAAAACGGCGCGAGGGCGCGCGATCGCGCCGCGACAGAGGCGTATCCCGCGCGAAAGCGCGGATCCCCGGGTCGCGTTCCGGGGCATTTTCACCCGCAAAAGAAGGAATAGAAGATGAAATTTGGAAAAATCGCCGCTTTTTTGGCCGCGGCGGCTTTGTGCTTCGGAGCGACCGGCGCCTCCGCCGCCGACTCTGGCAATCAGCCGGTAAAAATTGGCGTCTATCTGCCCCTGACCGGGCAGAACGCCTTTGGCGGCCAGCTCGAGCTGGACGGAATAAAACTGGCGCACAAGGAAATGCCGACCGTTCTGGATCGCCCTGTCGAGCTGGTGGTGGTCGATAACAAATCCGACAAAGTTGAAGCCGCGAACGCCGTGAAGCGTCTTATCGAGCGCGACAAGGTCTCCGCCTTCATTGGCACCTACGGCTCCGCCCTGGCCATGGCCGGCGCCGAAGTCGCCGAAAAGGCCAAAGTGCCCGGCATCGGCACTTCCTGCACCAATCCCCTCGTCACTCAGGGCAAGGAATTTTATTTTCGCGGTTGCTTTATCGATCCTTATCAGGCCGACGCCATCGCCACTTATGTCATCGATAATCTGGGTATGAAAAAGGCGGCCGTGCTCATGGATATGACCAACGACTACGCCGTGGGGCTCTCCAAATATTTTACCGACGCCTTTACCAAACGCGGCGGCGAAGTGGTGGCTAATCTCAAATATTCCTCGGGCGATCAGGACTTCACGGCCCAGCTGACAGAGCTAAAAAACAAGGATCCTGAAATTGTTTTCATGCCCGCCTATTTCGCCGAGGGCGCCATCATCATGCGCCAGGCCAAAGAGCTGGGCGCGAAATTCCGCCTCATGGGCGCGGACGCCATGGATAATCCCGATACCCTTACCCTCGGCGGCGACGCGGCGGAAGGCTTCCTGCACTCCACTTTCCCTTATGATCAGAATATGGCCAATTTGAGCGAAGAGGCGAAGCGCTTTACCGAAGCCTGGAAGGCCGCTTTCCCCGACAAGGATCCCAATGCCAACGCCCTGCTTGGCTATAACTGCTATCTCGTCATCCTCAACGCGATCCAGCGCGCCGGCAGCGACGATCCGCAAGCCATAGCCAAAGCCCTGGCCGAAACCATGGATCTGCCCACGGCCCTTGGCAAACTCACCATCAACAAGACTCATGACGCGGAAATGCCCGTCGGCATCATCGAATACAAGGACGGCAAACGCGTTTACGTAGGCGAAGTAACGCCCAGCTAAACTCTTCGACCGGAGCGGTTGTCCCAAGGGGCGGCCGCTCTTTCAAATTTCTTTCGTAATGTCTCCGTTATCCGCAACGTTTTATTTCCCGAGGTAGTCAATGGGCTTTGAGATGTTTCTCCAGCATTGTTTTAACGCCCTGACGCTCGGCTCCCTATACGCGCTCATCGCCATAGGCTATACCATGGTTTACGGCATCCTGCGCCTCATCAATTTCGCGCACGGCGATATCCTGATGGTAGGAGCCTATTTCATATTTTTTGGCACTTTCGCTTTTGGCTGGCCGTGGGGCGTAGCGGCCATTCTGTCCATCCTCGCGGCGGGCTTGCTTGGCGTGCTTATCGATCGGGTGGCTTACCGGCCCCTGCGCGACGCGCCCCGTATTTCGGCCCTGATAAGCGCCATCGCCATGTCCTTTTTCATCGAAAGCGTAGCCGTCGTAGTCTTTACGGGCCAGCCGCGCCCAGTCCAGCAACCCGCCTGGCTGACCAACGCCTGGCAATTCGGCGATTTGCGCGTAACCCATCTCGCCGCCTTCGTTCCGGGCATTACGATAATCCTGGTCTGCCTCCTCCTGTATATAGTCTATCGCACAAAACCCGGTCTGGCCATGCGCGCCATATCCAAAGACATTGAAACGACGCGTCTGCTTGGCGTAAAAGTCGACAATATCATCGCGCTCACCTTTGGTCTTGGCTCCGCCCTCGCCGCCGCGGCCGGCATCATGTGGGCCCTCCGTTATCCGCAGGTGCATCCCTATATGGGCGTAATGCCCGGCCTCAAGGCTTTTATCGCCGCCGTTTTCGGCGGCATCGGCTCTATCGAGGGCGCCGTTCTTGGCGGCCTCGTCATAGGTTTTGTCGAAATCATGGCCGTGGCCTTCATGCCGGAACTTTCAAGCTATCGCGACGCTTTCGCCTTCCTGATCCTTGTGCTTGTGCTCCTGGTCAAACCCACAGGCTTGCTGGGCGAGAAAATCGAGGAGAAAATCTGATGCGATTCGACCGCAATACTTTTCTGACTCTCGCCGCGATGCTCGTCTTCGGCCTCATCCTCTGGCAAAGCGAAAAATTTCTGGGCGATTATCAAATCTATATCGCGAAACTCATTTTTATAAACATCATCCTCGCCCTTTCCCTCAATCTCATCTACGGTTTCACGGGGCTGTTCAGCCTGGGCCACGCCGGCTTTATAGCCATTGGCGCGTACGTCGCCGCCATCTGCATCCTCCCCCAGGCCCAAAAAGAAATGATGTGGATTCTGGAGCCGATAGCGTGGCCGGCATCCCATATCTTTACTCCATTCTGGGTCGCTGTTCTGGGGGCCGGACTGTTCGCCGGAATTTTCGCCTTTTTCATAGCCGTGCCGGTGCTCAAACTGGGCGACGATTATCTGGGTATGGCGACCCTGGCTTTCGCGGAAATCATCCGCGTGCTCATAGTCAACGCCACTCCCATTACCAACGGCTCACTGGGAATAAAAGGCATCCCCAATCATTCCACGCTTATCGTCTGTTATATCTGGGCCTTGTTCACTCTCGTCATTTTGGCCCGGCTTTGCTATAGCAATTTCGGCAATATACTGCGTTGCATCCGGGATAACGAAATCGCGGCCAGCGTAATGGGAATCAACGTCTTTCATTACAAAGTGCTTTCCTTTTGCGTCGGGGCCTTTTTCGCAGGCATCGGCGGGGCGCTTCTGGGCAGCCATCTCTCGACCATAGACCCGAAAATGTTCAATTTCCTCCTGACTTTCAACGTGCTGATGTTCGTTGTCACGGGAGGCCTGGGCTCGCTGACCGGCAGCATTCTGGGCGCGACGATAATTACCATCCTTCTCGAATGGTTGCGCGCGCTGGAAGAACCCATGAATCTTGGCTTCATCGAATTGCCTGGAATTCCGGGCATGCGCATGGTGGTCTTTTCCGTAGTTTTGCTCGCCATCATCCTCAAGCGCAGGGAAGGGATCATGGGCACGAGGGAATTGACCTGGAACAGGATTTTCGCCTTTTTCTCGAGGCATAAGGCATGAACGCAGCGAATGACAAAGCGGGCGCTATCCTGGTCGCGGAAAACGTGACAATGCGTTTTGGCGGCGTGACCGCGGTGAGCGATCTCTCTTTCGCTTTGCGCAAGGGCGCGATCGGGGGCGTAATCGGGCCAAATGGCGCGGGCAAAACAACGGTTTTCAACGTTCTGTCAGGTTTCTATACGCCGCAGGAAGGCGAGATCACCCTGCTTGGCAAAAATATCAAAGGCCTGCAACCCTACGAAATCTGTAAAATGGGCATGGCGCCGACTTTCCAGAACATCCGTCTCTCCCCGCAAATGACAGTCCTCGAAAATATCATGGTCGGTTGTCATGTCCGCCGTCATGGCCGCTGGTGGAGCGCGGCGCTGGGGCTGCCCGGTTTTTACCGCGAAGAAAGAGAATTACAAGCCAAAGCCGCCGCCCTTGCCGAAAAGGTCAATCTGGACAAACAGCTCGGGGAAACCGCGGGGAGTCTGCCTTACGGAGCGCAACGGCGTCTCGAAATCGCCCGTGCTCTTGCTACGGAGCCTGCTCTGTTGCTTCTGGACGAGCCGGCCGCCGGTATGAATCCGCAGGAAAGCATCGAACTCATGCGTTTTATCGGCAAGATAAGGGACGAGTTTAATTTATCCATCCTGCTTATCGAACATGATATGAAAGTCGTCATGGGCGTGTGCGAGTATATCTGGGTTATGGAATACGGCGCCCTGATAGCGGAGGGACTGCCCGATCAGGTTCGCAACAATCCCCTCGTCATTCGCGCTTATCTGGGAGAGGACGTGATAACCAATGCTTGAGATCAAGGATTTATACGTCCGTTACGGCGGCATCGAGGCGGTGCAGGGCGTTTCCATGTCCATTCCGCATGGCTCCATCGTAACGTTGATCGGCGCCAACGGCGCCGGGAAGAGCAGCATCATCCGCAGCGTGGCCGGTCTGAACAAGACAATCAGCGGCCAGATTCAATTCCGGCGCCATGTGGGCGACGAGCCTGTTTCCCTTATGGGCCTGAAACCCGAATCCATGGTTCTAAACGGTATAGCGCTCTCCCCCGAAGGTCGTCGCATCCTGCCGCACCTCACAGTGCGGGAAAATCTCGCGTTGGGAGCCTATTCCCGCTCGAACAAAAAGGAAATCGAAGACGATATGGAATGGGTCTACTCCCTTTTTCCCCGCCTGAAAGAAAGATCGTGGCAAAAGGGAGGAACCCTTTCCGGCGGCGAGCAACAGATGCTGGCCGTAGGGCGCGCCCTTATGAGCAGGCCCGATCTGCTCATGCTCGACGAGCCGTCCCTGGGTCTCGCGCCCTTGTTGGTAAAGGAGATATTCGCGATTATCAGAAAAATTAACGAAGACGGCAAAACCGTGCTCCTCGTGGAACAGAATGCCTACGCGGCCCTCTCTATAGCCAATTTCGCCTATATTCTCGAAGTCGGACGCGTGGTTCTCTCCGGTCCCGGCCGGGAATTGCTGGAAAATCCCAAGGTGAAAGAAGCCTACCTCGGCGGCTAACCATAACGATTCGCTCGTTTGGCGACGCGAAATCGCGCATTAAATCCGCCCTCCCCGTTAATGAATTGTCGCGAGCGATCGCCGTAAAATCAAGCCATCGCCGTCGTAAAATAATCTCAAACATTATCAGTCCGGGAGACGCGCGAAGCCGATGCCAATGTTCATAGCAATGCTTACCGTCGAATTCAGCCTGGAAGGCAACGACAATTTAAAGGCGAAAAGGCGCGTCGCCAACAGCCTGAAACAAAAGACCAGGAACGCTTTTAACGTAGCCATCGCGGAAGCGGGCACGGAAAACAGCCTCTCGAGACTGCGCCTTTGCCTCGTGTCCGTATCCAATAATGAGAGTCATCTGCGCGAAAGAATGGAAAAATGCGCCCTTATGATGGAAACTGTATGTCCAGAACCCATGACCGACAGTCAGGTGGAAATAGATGTTGTCTAGCGAGTTAATCCCGGAAGATATCGAACTCGAAGTTCGCGGCGCGGCGGACGCGCTTGTTCCTTTTAATCGCGTAATTCTGGCCGCCCATGTCAATCTCGACGGCGACGCCCTTGGCTCCCTCGGCGCTGCGGCCTGGATGCTTCAATCCCTGGGCAAGGAATTCGCCATATATAGCTCCACAGGCGTCCCTCGTTATCTGGAATTTGTCCGGTTGCCAGGGCCTGTCTATACAGATCTGGCCTCTATCCCTTTCAGGCCGGAATCCGCGCTCTATCTTGACTGCAGCGAAAAATCCCGCCTCGGGAAGCCTCTGGAAGAAAAAATGGGCGACTGGCCATCCATAAATATTGATCATCATATGGCCGAGCGCGGCCTTGGCTCCGTCGCCAATTTGCTCGTTCCGCGCGCGGCCGCTACTTGCCAGTTAATGGCTTATGTGGCGCTCGCTTTAAGCTTTCCTCTCGAAGATCCGCTAGCCGGCTGCCTTGCGCTTGGGCTCATGACCGACACCGGCTGGTTTACCCACGGCAACACCTCCGCGGAAGTCCTGGCGTTATGCGCCCTCGTCGTCCGCAACGGTTTTTCCCTGGAGAAATTGCGCGAGCAATTGCACAATAACTGGTCTGTCGGCAAAATGCGGCTCTGGGGCAGTCTTATGAGCGACGTCCATTTATACTGCGACCGCAGACTGGCTTTCGCCGCCGTCAGCAGCGAGGATTTTCAGCGGTATCATTGCTCTAAAGATGATCTGGAAGGTCTGGTCGAATGGTTCAGGAGAATCCGCGACGTGGAGATAGCCGCCATCCTCCGCGAAGAGACAAAAGAAAGATGCAAGTTCAGCTTAAGATCCCGGGGCAACGTCGATGTTCATTCCATAGCGTCCTCGCTAAATGGAGGAGGCCATTTTAACGCCGCCGGCGGCGCGATTGACCTTCCCCTGGACGAGGCCAAAGAAGTCCTTCTCGCGTATATCGAAAAATCCCTGGGATGCGCCCATTAAACGAGGTCCTGCCGCGAATGTCCCGCGTTTTTTTCCATCTGGCTTTATCGCTCGTGTTATCTCTCGCGCTTCCGGCAATGATTCTTGCCGATCCTTCGCAAAAGCGGATTACGCCGGTAGTTCAGGCGGTTCGCGCCGTAGCTCCCGCTGTGATCAATATAACCAGTTCGCATACCGAAGTTGGGACGCCTCTGGAACGTTTCTTCGGTCTGGAATTTGAGCCTTTCGGCCGCTTTTCCCCGCGTCAGCCAAGGAGAAGATCGAGTCTGGGATCGGGCATAATTGTGGACGGCAAAAGAGGCCTCGCTTTGACGAATGCCCATGTCATCGCCGGAGGCGACGAAATCCGGGTGCATTTGCAAGACGGACGTGATTTCCCCGCCCGCGTCAAAGGAATGGAACCGGATTTTGACATAGCCGTGCTGGAGATTTACGACGCTCCGGAACTGCCATCCATTCCTCTGGGGGATTCTTCCGATATCATGCCGGGCGAAACGGTTATCGCCATTGGCAATCCTTTTGGCTTTAACCATACCGTAACCACCGGCGTCGTATCCGCGCTTAACCGCTCCATACGCAGCGGATCCGGCATGCTGACAGACCTCATCCAGACCGACGCGGCCATCAATCCGGGAAACTCCGGCGGCCCGCTCTTAAATATCGATGGCTCGTTGATTGGGATAAACACGGCGATAGACGCTCGCGGCGAAGGTATAGGTTTCGCCATACCCGTAAACAAGGCCAAGCGGGTGATGAGCGGCATGATGCGCGGTCATGGACTCGAGCCGCTCTGGTTTGGAATCATGGTTCAGAACGTGGATCCGGCGGTCGCCAAAGCCCTCGATCTGCGTCAGCCCGGAGGCGTCCTGGTGCGCGAAACGATAAAAAATTCGCCGGCGAACAAGGCTGGCATTGTTCCCGGCGACGTTGTCATGCGTGTTAATAACGCCGAAATTCGCGACTCGCAGGATTATATAAATATTCTCCGCAATCTTTCGGAAGGCGAAAAGGTTCGGGTGGATCTTTTGCGGGAGGGCAAGCGTTACGATCTGAAGCTGGAGCCGGCTCCGTTTACAGATCAGGAGGCGGCCGCGCTGATGGAGCGACGCTGGGGATTTTCAGCCAGGGAAAAAAACGGAAAGGTTATCGTAAACTCCGTAAACAAGAATGGCCCGGCCAATTTTCTGGTAAAAGGCGACATTATTCGCGGCGGCGGGGGCGAGCAAATCAAAGATCTCAAAGAACTTTATCAAATCTTCAGACGCTGGCGCATGTCCCAGCAGGCGACGCTCTTCATTGAGCGCGACGGCAGGCGCTATTACGCGAGGATTGTGATTTAGCGACGTCCGCGCAATGGGACAGTCCTAAAAAATCCCCTTCATGCTTCGCAAATAATAAGCCGCCTTTTCAAGATAATGGGCGAATGCGTCGCCGTAAGCGAAGGCGCAAGCGACTATCATGAGAACTAAAAAGATATACTCGCCCGCGGAGCCGGTCCTGCAGAGGTTAAGCGAGAGGCGGGTTTTATGGGAGAAGGGCAAGAGCGGCGTTCCTTGGGGAGTAAGCGTGTCGAGCAGGATATGGCTCAATCCTCCCAGCGCGAAACCCAGGAGCGCGTCTTTCGCAAGCCATGGCGGCGAATAAGCCATCGCCGCGACAAGCGCGAGCGCCCACCAGCCAAACCAGTGGCTATGGCCCCTGTGAATCTTATTAAATATCTTTTGTCTTTCCTTGGGATTTCTCCCAAGTTTGCTTATTTTTTGATCTATCATATCGGGAGCGACGGCGCCCAGAGCCGACGCGACTATTCCGGCCGCGGGCCATTGCATGGCTATTGCCAGGGCTACCGCTCCTGTCTGGTGCGTAATCCATTTCATATTCGAATCCGGCGATTGATTTTATTTATAATATCGCCAGTTACACGCGGAGAATTATAGGTTTTTAGGGATTAAAAATATAGGAGCCTAATTCGTGGGCCGCATGGCTAAATCGTCCCGGATCCCGGAGAAAGTCGCTTCGACGGAGTCAACTCGCGGGCGAGTCGCTATAGGGAAGAAACTGGACGAAAAATCGCCGACGCTTTTGACGGAGCGAAACTTTCGCGCGTCAGTTATCGTTCCCGGCTATTCGGCCAGCGCTTCGCGACGCAACTGTTCAAAAATTTCAGGCAGATTTTCGATCGCCGTAAGTCGCCAGCTGTCGCCGTTTCGCGCGAAACGTCCTTTTACGGCGTAATCCTGATCGTTGCCATAGTCATGAAGGGAGAAAGGCAAAATGACGTCGTCTCCGTCGCGTATCCCGTCGCCTACGCCCAGGATTTCCTTTTTGCCAAGGGACATATTGGAAAATAACGGAGCCAGAACTCCGGAGCGCGCTTCGTATCTGAGTTTTCTGCCCGCGAATGCTCCGGACGAGACGCCGTCGATCATGAAGTCCTTGGCTTCCGCGAGCATTAACCCGCGCATGGCGCGACCCTTAAAACCTGGATCCGACGCTTGCTCCATAATAAAGACAATGGGGGCCGGATAAATATCTTTGTTTCTGGCAGTGTCGGCGATAAACTCGCTCAAGGCGCGCTCGAGCAAGGAGTCCAGATCCACAAACCTCTGAAAGGTCGCCCCGTCGCCTTTGTCCATGGCTTCGGCGGCCTTTTCCAGCGTCTCATAGGGCGATTCCGCGACAGCTATTTCGGCGGCCCCGACGATGAATGCGAGAAAAACCGCGATAGCGATTAAAAATCTTTGCCTCAATTTATTCTCCTCGCCAATTGGCGCCGGACAGGTAAACGGTTATTTCAACGGCAAGAGCAGACCGCAACTGACAAAATAGACGGACGCGCAGCGGGCGGCGCAGTATTGATTGATTTCCCCCAGGAGATCGCCGTAGCGCCTTGCCAGGGCGTTCATGGGCGCGAAGCCCAGACCGCATTCCGCGCTTACCAGAGCCGCGGGAAGGCGGAGATTTTCAATCAAGCCGAACAAGCCGGAGAGCGCGGAGAAAATTTTTTCCCGCGACAGATCCGCTTCCAGGGCGTTGGCCAGCCACATACTCATACAATCGATGAGAACTCCCGCGCCCCGGAGACGCTCGCTATCAATAAAAGATTCCAGATCGCTCGACAGATTCAGGCGCGATTCCAGTGTCCTCCACCGCTCTCCCCTGCTTTCCCTATGCCGAACAACGCGCGCCATCGTTTCGGGATCGCGGGGATCGCAAGTCGCGACGTAAACCGGATTCTCGGCCCTGGCTTCGAGCCACTCTCCCGCCAGATTTGTTTTGCCGCTGCGAACGCCGCCTACAAACATGGCATGCGGCGGCGAAAAATTAGCGTCTATCCGCGCTCGCATGAAATCAGGACGATTGGGCCGCCTGGGCGCAGCGTCTGGCCAGATCGCGCATGACGTTGGCGCAGCCTTTTAAGGATTCGGGCGCGTCGGGATCGTCGTCGACGCGCCTTTGAGCCCAATAGGCGACAAAGAGCAAGCCGTCGTCGTCCAGGCTCTGACCCGAGCGGGAGCGAATATCGTCGATCAGCTTCAGGCGGGCTTGACGATGCTCGTCCATGGCGCGTCTGTAGCGCGCCGTAATGCCATCCACTCGCATTTGCAACGCGTTCAATCTTTGCGGCCCGGCTTTCGCCGAGCGGGACTCGTCCAGTTCCGCGATGGCCTCCGCGAGGCTCGCGGTCAAGTCCGCGGCGTTTTGCGCCAGTTCCTCGATTTTATTAATTTTCGCGCCCAGTTCCGGCACGGCCAGGACGCCTTCCAGAGCTGTGGCCATCAGCGCCGCGCCGCCGCCCAGCGCCAGATGAAACTGGCTGTTTTCTTCCTTGCTCAAGCCTCTTTTCGCGGCGGCGGCGTCGAGATCTTCCATAAACTTATTTATATACAGGCGATATAGCCCCTGAATCATGCTGGGTTGCATGGCGTAGCGCAAAAGCGCTGAGCGACCGCCCCGGGCGCGCTGGGCGATAGTGACGCCTACCAGATTATTGAGACTCTGGACGCTGATTCCCAGGGTTCCTCCTCTGGGTCCCGGCTTATAGCGGGCGACCAGCCATCGCGATAAATCGGCCAGATAGTCAGGTTTTAGCTGGCTGTCTTCCTGGGCCGGAGGCAGTGGGACATTGCTGAATTGCGGAGACCGGGGCGCTTCTGTCTCGCCGGAATGGGCTCCCTCCGTTGTCAGGGAGAGGAGCGGCGCTCCGCGCGAAGGGGTCTCGTCATCGACGCTTAAATCCGCCGGCGAGCCAACTGTGCCTTCCACAACGCGGCCGGCCAGTGTACCCGCTTCCGTCGGCGGATTCAGCACGCGGTCGGGGGGAGGAGGCGGCGTCGATCTCACAACGTCGCCCAACCCTGCCAACGGAGTCCCCCGCAACGCGTCGTTGACGAAATTCGCCGCGGTTTCGCGCCATCTCTCGCGTTCCTCATTCTCGCGGCTAATCCACCACCCGGCGCAACCAAGAATCAGAACCGCGAGGCAGGCCCAGAAAATCGCCCGCCCGCCGCCCGCTTTTCCGGTCTCCGGTTCAGGCAGGGAATCGTTTTTTTGCTCCACTCCATATCCTCCGCCCGCGCGAGCTTGCAGGCAAGACTGGTCCGGCGCCCGCGTCGGCCCGCCGTTATAATTTTATAATATATACTATATCTAATAAAGCTCGTCCGGACTTATGCCGAAAAGTAACTTTAGGGGAATGATCTGTCAAACCGCCGCGGGAGGACCGCGCCGTTTTCGCGAATCGGATAACAAAAACTGGCGCCTGTAATGATTGACATAAATGGCGTTGATTTTTAAAATCCGGAAAAATACAGCTAAAATCCGCGTATATTTTGTCAGATCCTTGAGGAGGGATGTATGCCAAAATACTTATGGTTTTTAATTTGCGTCGCGGCCCTGATCATAGGCTACGCTATTTACGGGACGATTGTCGCCAAGGTCTTCGGCGCCAATCCGGAAAGGACTACGCCGGCGAAAACCATGGCCGACGGCGTGGACTATGTGGAAATGCCCACCTGGAAAGTCTGGCTTGTCCAGCTTCTCAACATCGCCGGCGTGGGACCGGTGTTCGGCCCAATTCTCGGCGCGCTCTGGGGTCCCTCGGCCCTGATCTGGATCGTCATAGGCACCATTTTCGCCGGAGCCGTGCACGATTACATGGCCGGTATGCTGTCCGTGCGCTATGACGGCGCCAATGTGCCCGCCATCGTCGGCTATAACCTGGGCAACGTCGCCAAACAGATCATGCGCGTTTTCGCGGTGGTTCTGCTGGTGCTCGTCGGCGTGGTCTTCGTCGCCGCCCCGGCCGCTTTGCTTGGCAAGCTGACGCCCGACTGGATGAATCTAACCTTCTGGGTATGCGTGATTTTCGCTTACTACTTTATCGCGACAATCATGCCCATTGACAAGATCATCGGCAACTTCTATCCCATCTTCGGCGCCATCCTCATCTTCATGGCCGTTGGCATTACTTTCATGATGTTCGTCGAAGACGCCGGCCAATTCTATAATTCCATCGATTCCTGGACGCAGAACACGCATCCGAAGGAACTGCCTATCTTCCCCCTTGTTTTCATAACCATCGCCTGCGGCGCCCTCTCCGGCTTCCACGCCACGCAGTCCCCGCTTATGGCCCGTTGCATGGCCAATGAGAAGCTTGGCAAGCCCGTATTTTACGGCAGCATGGTGGCCGAGGGCTTCATCGGTCTCGTATGGGCCACGGTCGGCATGACCTTCTATCATGGCCCCGACGCCTTGAGCGCGGCTCTGGCCGCCGGCGGTCCCGGCAACGTTGTCACGGAATCGTCCATGGCCCTTATGGGCGCTTTCGGCGGCGTTATCGCCATCCTCGGCGTCGTCGTCCTGCCAATCACTTCCGGCGACACGGCCTTCCGCGCCGCCCGCCTGACCCTGGCCGAAGCTATCTCCTATCCCCAGAGGAAGATTATGCCCCGGCTCGTAATAGCCGTGCCCATGTTCCTGGTGGGCATTGTCCTGTCCCAGGTCGATTTTACCATTATCTGGCGCTATTTTGGCTGGGCCAACCAGACCCTCGCGACGATTATGCTCTGGGCCGGCGCGGCTTATCTGGCCAGACGCGATCGTTGCCACTGGATCTGCACGGTACCCGCCACCTTCATGACCGCCGTCTGCGTCTCCTACATCTGCTACGAGCCTACGATGGGCTTCAAGATGGCCATCGACTGGGCCAACATAGTCGGCATAGCCGCGGCGGTCGTCGCTTTCGTAGCCTTCCTGCTCCTTGGCCACAAGCCTGTGGACGGCGCTCCCGACTTGAGCAAGACCTAGAAACCGGACGCCCTTCGGACGCTCCCGAACGCTGAATAAAAAACCGGTCCGTCGCGCGACGGGCCGGATTTTATTTATTTGACAGAAGAAAATAAAAATATGTAATTTTTACTGTCAAGCAAACATAAAAAGTAAAATTTTACGGTGTCAGGATAAAACACGTCACACCAAGTTTACCGCGCCGTGACGGTCTCGAGATTTTCAGAGAGCGATAGCAGGTTCCTTCATATAACATTTTCTATCTATTACATAATTTTTTCGATGCTCCCTGAGCCTATTCGAAAATCGCGATACAATTCCATACACACCACATCCCATTTCTGAAATATTTTCACACGCGAATGATAAATTTAAGAAAGAAAGATTTTGATGAAACCTGTATTAAAGGGGCAAGCTCAATCGCGTTTAAACGCGAGCTAAAATTGGCAAAAAATGGCAACATACGCGCCCAGTCGCGGCTCGCTTACTTGTACGAGCATGGCCTGGGCGTAGCCCGAAATTATAAGGAAGCATTAAAATGGTACAGAAAGGCGGCGAAATGTGGTCATCCCTACGCGCAGTACAATCTCGCCGTCATGTACGAATCTGGAGGCGGCGTCGCGTTGAACTGTAAAAAGGCGGCGGAATAGTATAGGCTGGCCGCCGATCAAGGACTGGTGGAAGCGCAATTAAATTTAGCGACGATGCTTCATGAGGGAGTTGGGATAAAGCGAAACTACGAGGAAGCCGCAAAATGGTTAAAGATGGCCGCCAAGCAGGGAGATTTAGCCGCGCAATTCAATTTGGCTATCCTCTATGATATTGGAGCCGGGGTAAACCGCAACTATGAGGAAGCAGTAAAATGGTATCGAATCGCCGCGGAGCAGGGACATTCTGACGCCCAGTATAATTTGGCGTTCATGTATCAGCATGGACAGGGTGTAAATCCGGATCGCGCGGAAGCGATAAAATGGTATAGAAGGGCCGCGGAACAAGGAGACGCGGCCGCCCAATTTAATTTAGCGCTACTTATCATAATATAGAAGGCGCGAATCATAACTACGAGGAGGCCGCGAAATGGTATCAAATGGCCGCCGAACAGGGCCATTCCGACGCCCAGCATAATTTGGCGCGAATGTACGAGGATGGACTTGGCGTAAAACAGGATCGCGAACTGGCCGCTTTTTGGCGCGAAAAAGCCCTAAAAGAGGATAAATTGCGGACTAGCCCCGATTAAGAACGCCGCTCCTTATCAGATCCGATTCTCCGCCTCTTTTTCTTTGTTATCGCGCGCCTCCAATATCTTCTCAAAATACACCCTCTTATATCCGTTTTCTGTCCGCCGATCCGTCACAGCATAGCCAAACTTCCGATACCAGCCTATATTCTCGGTCATCGCTTCATTCGTATAAACGGCGATCCTGTTTAGCCCTAGCCTCGCGGCTTCCCGCTCCGCGAATGCGAGCAAGGCTTTGCCTAGCCCCCTCCTCTGCCATAGCGGATCGACCCCTATATTATCCAGAAGCAACGCGCCGTCCTCTCGCGGAATCAGCACAATATAGCCGCGGACTTTGCCGCCCAGCTCCAGGACTGACAAATACCCGTCGGCCAGACGCCCTTCGTAGTCGTCGAGCATAGGAAAGGGTTTGCGATCCATGCGCGGAAGATAGACGCCATAGGCGGCTTCGACTATTCGGGCGATCTCCGGCAGATCCCTCTCGCTCGCCGCCCGGACCATTAATTCCCCGTCAGACATTTTTCCGCCTCCTATAGCCCATCCGGACCGGAGAGGGCCAGTCTCTGGGCAAGCCATGTGTTGCGTTTGCTGGCGCGATTGTTCTTTATGGCCATGGCCAGCGCCTTTTTCTCTCCCACTAGCACCACCAGCTTTTTGCCCCGGGTGACGCCCGTATAAACGAGATTGCGTTGCAACAGCACATAATGTTGCATCAGCAGGGGAATCACGACGGCTGGATATTCCGATCCCTGGGATTTATGAATGCTTATGGCGTAGGCCGGGACCAGTTCGTCCAGCTCGTCAAAATCATACGGCATTATTACGCCGTCAAAATCCACGCTCAAGGTTTTTTCCCCGGCGTTTATATAAACAATACGGCCTATGTCGCCGTTAAAAATATCTTTGTCGTAATTATTGCGGATCTGCATTACCTTGTCATGCAGGCGGAATACTCTTTCGCCCCTGCGGACTTCCTGGGCGTTGGGGTTAAGCGCCGCCTGAAGACGCCCGTTCATTCTTTCGGATCCCGCGGCGCCCTTGCGCATGGGCGTGAGCAGTTGCACTTCGTTGATGGGATCCAGGCCAAATCGCCGGGGGATATGATTTTTGATCAGATCAACGATCAAATCCGCGGCTTCTTCCGGATTTTCGCGGGAAATGAAATAGAATTCGGAGAGGCGATTGGGGCTGGGCTCCATTTGCGGCATCTTGCCGTTATTTATAAGATGCGCGTTGCATACGATCTCGCTCTCGGCCGACTGTCTGAATATTTCGTTCAGTTCGGCTACGGGCAGGACGCGGGAATCGATGATATCGCCGAGCACATTGCCGGGGCCGACGGAGGGCAATTGACGCGCGTCGCCCACCAGCGCGAGAGTCGCGCCCAGAGGCAACGCCTTTAGCAGATGATAAAAAAGTTGCGCGTCCATCATCGACGCTTCGTCCACTACCAGCAACCCGCAAGGGAGGGGATTGTTCTCATTCCGGCCAAAACTATCCGAGCGCGGGCTGTATTCGAGGAGCCGGTGAATAGTCCTGGCGTCCATGCCCGTAGCTTCGGCCATGCGCTTGGCCGCGCGGCCCGTGGGCGCGGCGAGCAGGATCTTGGCCTTTTCCGAAGCGAAAATTTTAATTATGGCCTTGATTATCGTCGTCTTGCCTGTGCCAGGGCCGCCGGTAATGACCAGCGCCTTTGCCCGGGTCGAAGCGAGGACGGCCTTTACCTGGGCCGGTGCCAGAGCCAGTCCCAAATCGCGGGTCTCGCGGGCTAGCGTTTCCTCCGGATTTTTGAAAACGACGGTCCGGGGAGAATTGAGCAACCTGCGCAGATAGAAGGCGGTTTTCGATTCGCAGTGATGAAATCTGGCCAGATAGACGCCGATATAATCCTTTTGACCGTCCTCGCCCCCCGCCAGGACTTCGCGAACTACGCGCTTGTCGCGCTCAAGTATGTCCAGAGCGTCCGCGGCCAGCGTCTCCGGGACGTTCAACTCCTCCGAAATTTTTTGAATAAGGATATCCAGGGGCAAAAAAACATGCCCGTCGTCTCCGGCTTTTTGAAGGATATAGAGCGCGGCCGCCTGAACCCGCAGAACGTGATCGGGAGGGAATTTCAATTTTGCGGCTATGGCGTCCGCCGTCTGAAAACCGATCCCGCGAATGTCCATGGCCATCCGATAGGGATTGCCGTTCAGGATCTCGACCGCGCCGTTTCCGTAGGCCTTGTAAATGCGAACCGCATAGGCGGCGCTGATGCCGTGGGGTTGCAGGAACAGCAACAGATCCCGCATGCCCCTGGCCTCGCTCCAGGATTCCTTGATACCCTCTAGAGTCTTTTTGCCAATGCCTTTAATTTTGCGCAGTTTTTCAAGATCAGTATCGAGAATACGCAGGGTGTCCTTGCCAAAAGTCCCCACAATGCGGGCCGCCATTTCCGGGCCGATTCCTTTAATCAGGCCCGACCCGAGGTACATCCTGATTCCTTCTTCGGTAGCGGGCAGTTTTTCCTCGGCGCTGACAAAGGCGAACTGTTTGCCGAAGCGGGGATTCGTAACGTATTTGCCCTTGAACAGCGTATGCGCGCCGACGGCGGGGTTGACCATGTTCCCAACGCAAGCAATGGAATCTCCTCCCTCCTCTGTCTGGATCCTGAGCACGGTGTAACCGTTCGCCTCGTTGCGAAAAACGATTTTTTCGACTACGCCTTCCAGCTCTTCCTGGGCTTCGTCGTAAAATAGATCCCGCCGCTGATTATCGCTCATAAGGAATTATATCCATTCTGCGCTGAAGTAACAAGGCGTCGGCGATGGCGAGCGCGGTCATGGCCGACAATACAGGCAAAGCGCGGGGCAAAGCGGAAAGATCGTGCCGGCCGCCGATTTTTATCTTCGCCGCCTCTCCCCGTTTATTAATTGTGTCCTGCTCGATGGATATCGACGCTATTGGCTTGAGCGCGGCCTGAATAATTATGTCCTGACCGGAAGAAACGCCGCCCAGAATCCCCCCCGCGTTATTGGAGCCGAAGACGGCTCGTCCGGGCGACCCGGCCGGATAGAGGGGATCATTGTTTCGCGAGCCCCTCGACCGGGCGGCGGCGAATCCGGAGCCTATTTCCACTCCTTTAACGGCTCCAACGCTCATTATGGCGTGAGCGAGAGTGGCGTCGAGCCTGTCGAAAACCGGCTCGCCCAGACCGGCGGGAACGTCGCGCGCGACTATACGGGCGATTCCTCCCAGAGTGTCGCCGGACTCCCGCGCTTCGCGGACGGCCTCGTCCCAGGCCGCGACGATATAGTCCGCCGCCGCGAAATACGGTCTCTCCATAGCTCCGGCGAGATTTATATCCTCCTCGCGAACGGCGATTCCTCCCAGTTCGACGCAGGCCCCCTCGACGCGGACATTGGCCAAACGCGAAAGAATCTGTTTCGCTATGGCGCCGCCGACCACCCGCGCGGCGGTTTCCCGGCCGGAGGCTCTGCCTCCCCCCCGGTGATCGCGAACGCCGTTGTATTTCTTATAGTAACTCCAGTCGGCGTGCCCGGGCCGGAATATTTCCTCGAGATTCCCGTAATCGCCGGATCTGGCATTCTCGTTTTTGATATAGAAGCCAATGGGCGTTCCCGTCGCGAGTCCATTAAAAACGCCGGAGAGAATTTCCAGTTTGTCGCTCTCCCGCCGTTTCGTGCCCGCGAGGCCGCTTCCGGGCTTGCGCGCGTCCAGCTCGGCCTGAATGGCGTCTTCGTCAATGGGCAATCCCGCGGGACATCCGTCCAGAATGCCTCCGAGTCCCGGTCCGTGCGATTCCCCGAATGTAGTCAGCCGAAGCGCCCGGCCAAATGTGTTCCCGGACATATATTTTCTCCGTAGTAAATTTTGAACCATTTTTCGCCCATTCCCGGGCGAACCCGCGACTTCTATTCCTTGCCGCCGTATTTATTGCAAAAATTTTGAACTTGTGTAAAGGTACGCGGAGACGCACCAACAAACCGGGAAACTGTATGACCTCCGAAACAAGCAAAAACAATCGCGATTCCGGCAAAGGCGGCAATTTTCTGCCCTCCATAGAGACCAACCCCGGCAATCTCCCCGCCGTGTCCCTGCATGATCTCCCACCCAAATTGCGGGAAGCATGCGGACGCGCCGGCTGGACTTCCCTCACCCCCGTGCAGGAGCTGGCCATCCCCCTCATTCTGGAGGGCAAAGATATAATGGTGCAATCCCGCACCGGCAGCGGCAAGACTGGAACTTATCTGCTTCCTCTGCTTGAATCCATCGACCCTTCCCTGAAAAAACCGCAGGCGCTAATCTTGGTTCCCACCCGCGAGCTGGCCCTGCAGGTCGAAACCGAAGCGAAAATCTTGTTCGGCGGAACAGGCGTCGGAGCTTGCGCCATGTACGGCGGCGTGGGCTATGACCGGCAATTGGCCGCTTTGCGACAGGGTTGTCAGGTCGTCGTGGGCACGCCCGGGCGTATCCTCGATCACCTCGCCCGCAAGACGCTCGTCTTTGAGCGCATGCGCAACCTTATTTTTGACGAAGCGGATCGCATGCTGTCAATAGGATTTTATCCGGATCTGCAGCAGATCGCGGCTTATTTGCCGGAAGACAGGCAGACGACACTATTTTCCGCCACCTATCCGCCTTATGTCATGCAATTGGCCGCGGAGTTCATGAAGGATCCCATCATGCTCACCCTGTCCCGCGACGAAGTCCATGTCGCGGCGGTGGAGCATCTCTTCGCCCGCGTAAAAAATTCCGACAAGGATCGCGCCCTTGTCCGTTTCCTGGAAACGGAAAACCCGTCTTCGGCCATAATTTTCTGCAATACCAAAGCGGAAGTCCGGCATGTAGCCGAAGAACTGCGCCGCCTGGGCTTTAGCGCCGAGGCGCTTACTTCTGATTTAAGTCAAAGGGAAAGGGAAACGGCGCTCGCCCGCGCCCGCCAGGGGAAGGTCAAATATCTGGTCGCCACGGACGTAGCCGCCCGGGGCATCGATATACCCGCGCTCTCTCACGTCTTTCTCATGCAACCGCCCAAGGATCGCGAAAGCTATATCCACAGGGCCGGTCGGACTGGTCGCGCCGGCGCGGCCGGCACGGTAATCTGCCTGGTTGATCCCCGCGAGCGCATGGATCTGGAAAGAATCGGCAAATTTTACAAGATCGATTTCCATGAAATAAAGGTCCCCGACGAAGAAGACATAGCCAATACTATCTGTTCCCGTCTGGACACCCTGCTCGAAGCCCGCATGAGATCCCTGACCGATCTGGAGCGAGCCCGCGTCGAGCGTTACAAGCCCATAGCCAAGAGAATTATCGCCAATCTGGACGCGAGCGACGAACAATCCATAGAGCTTCTCTCGCTCCTGCTGGACGACTATTATCGCCTGGGCAGACAGGAAAATCGCTTCCCCATAACCGCGAAGGCGCCCCGCGTAATCATTCCGCGCGAAAAACCGCGCAGGTTGCGTCCCGCGCCCTTTGCCCGCAAGAAGACTCCCTCGCGTCCTTACGACGGCAAACGCGCCAAAGGCGGCGACAAGTCGTAAAAATCCGGTCCGGCTCCCCGCCGGGAGCCGGATCAACGAGCTATGAACAACGTAGCGGAAATATACGACAAAGGGCCTTTTGTGAAGGCGGCGAAAGAAAATTTCGCCGCTATCCTCGACAACGCCGATTACGCGACGGTAATGGAGTATATGGGGATAGGCCGTTTTCAATTTTTATTGCGAAAACAGATGATCGCGGAGCTGGGGGGCCTGTACACAGCCCTGTGGCGACTCGCGTTGGGTCGCTCCCTGCCCAACGAAGCGGACGAAATGTTCGCCGATTTCCTCGCGGAATACGAGCGGACGCATTCGGGAAAATACGGCGCCCTGGTCGCGGAGCGGGCCGCGCAGTATTGGGAAATGATGGGACCGGAGGGCGATTCGGATTTTCGCAACGTAGCCCAGCATCTAATCTCATTCGTCGTCAAGGATCAGCGCGATTCCAAGGCGCTCACACTGAAACTCGCCCTCCATATTCGCGCCATGCACAGGACAATTTTTGAACGTCTTTATTAATCGTTTCGCCTGATGTCTCCGCTTCCAGTCGCGGGCGAATCTCCCGCCCTCTCCGCTTCCTGCGTGACCATAGGCAATTTTGACGGCGTTCATCTGGGTCATCAATCCCTGATCCGGCTGGCTATGGCCGCGGCGGCCAGGGATGGACTCGAATTTATTCTCCTCACCTTCGATCCGCATCCGCGCGAAGTTCTGTTTGGCAAGGAGAAGCATTTTCCCCTCGCGACCAGGGAAGAAAAAAAACGCTTGCTTGCCGCGCTGGGAATAAAAAAATTTCTTGAGATCCCCTTTACGCGGGAACTCGCCTCGCTTTCCGCCGAAGAATTTATCGCGTCGCGTCTTGTTCCTCTCAATACGCGCCGTCTTGTCGCGGGTCATGATTTTTCCCTTGGAAAAAACCGCGAAGGCGGCAGGGCGCGCCTCGAAGAACTGGGCGAAAAATATGGCTACAAAGTGTCTCAAGCGCCAGCGCTAAAAATCGATGGAGAGATAGTCAGCTCCACATTGTTGCGGGAT
>CAMWPE010000012.1 GCA_947176055.1 uncultured Desulfovibrio sp. | reverse complement strand
CTCTTCGGCGGTGCGACAAGGCGTGGTTACGCCCAATTTGCCGCATACGTCGTCGCACACCCTTTCGGCCATTAACCGGTAGGTAGTCAGTTTGCCGCCAAAAATTGACACCATTCCATCCAGTCCGTCCGCCGCGTGATCCACGACCTGGAAATTGCGCGTGGCTTTCCGTCCTGACGCGCCGCCGGGAGTGTAAAGAGGACGGGTGCCCGCGAAAGCGCGGAGAATCCTGTATTGGCGGACCTCCGGGAAAAGAGGTTCGCCAAGATCCAGCAGTTTGGCCACGTCGGAATAAGGCGCGAATGTGTCGTCCGGTTTATCCGCCGGCGCCGAAGTAGTGCCAAGAATCGTTATCGATCCATGAGGAACAAAAATATCCCCATCCGCGCTGGCGTGAAGCCGGTTAATAACTCTCGAAGTAAAACGATGGTTGAAGGCGATCAGTGTGCCCTTGTCCGGCGTAATGGACGCTGTGAGGCCTCCCATAGCGGCTACTATTCCGGCCCAGGAGCAGGAAGCGTTGATTACGTACTGGCAGGCGATCTCTTTTGTCTCTCCCGTCCTTTTGTCCAGAACTTTAACGCCCCTGACCTTGCCGTTATCGCGGACAATTTCCGTTACTTGATGATAATTGTACGCTTTGCCGCCGTATCTTTCGGCGGACATGCGATTATGCGTGACAAGCCGGAATCCATCGACGCAGGAATCCGGCACGCGATAACACAATTTTATATCTTTTGCCAGGTTCGGCTCCAATTCCAGCGCTTCGGAAATTTGCACTTCCCTGGCGTCAATACCCGCTTCGGCGCATCCCTTGAGCCAGGCGGGAACAAAATTGGGATCGTCCTGAGGCGTAAGAACAAAAAAACCCTCGGTAAGCTCGACGCATTGCTTGCCAATACGCCTCAAGATCATATTCTCTTCGATGCATTCTTTCGCGGAAGCGGGATCGTTTACTACATAACGGGCGCCGCTGTGCAAAAGCCCGTGAAAACGGGAACTAGTGCCATGGGCTATTCCGCCCTGCTCCAGCAGGATGGCTGGCACCCCCCGCATGCTTAAGTCGCGCAACGCGCCCATACCGGTTGCTCCGCCTCCTATCACGACCACAGTCGTTTCCAGCATGGATCCTCCTTATAAATAGCGCGGTTTAATCTATATTCGACGTCCCGTAAATCAGGATCGAAAACGTATATTCTATAAACGCGGACGCGCGGCGTGGCGTATTTGAGCTTATCTAATAAACCGGGCGGTTCGCGCTTGATCGGATCAGTAAAATTAATTTAAACGCGGGCGTTTTGCCTTTATTTGATTAAATCGCGCGTCCTCTATGACGACAGATAAAAACTATGAGAATCGCGAGCGTCGGGAGGGCGCGAAATCGTTATAATATTTATCATAAAACAAATCGCTGGACGATTATGATTTAAGCGGCTTTCGCGCCGATTCTCCGCGATTTTTCCATCTTTTAAAGTTTTTCCTTTTTTTTATTTTTAGTCAATAGCTCGTTGCCAGAACCGGAGCGACGATTTTATAATCGCGAACGAAAAAGCGTCGTCGTTTATTGCGGAATACAGCGCCAGGGCGAAGATTCGTCGCGGCTAAAGCGACCGCGAAAGAAAAGGAACAGGAAGTGGCGAAGGCCAGGGAACGATATATATGCTCTTCATGCGGCGCCCAGACATCCCAATGGATGGGCCGTTGCCCTCGTTGTCAGGAATGGAACACGCTCCAGGCGACGGCGGCGGAACCGCGAAACGGCAAGACGAAATCCGGCAACCGGCCCATACCTCTTGCCAACGCTCCGGATGATGTATTGTCGTCTTTTAAATGCGGTCTTAACGCGCTCGATAATATTCTGGGGGACGGACTGCATAAGGGAGCGTCCATCCTGATCGGGGGCGAGCCCGGAATCGGCAAATCCACTTTAATCTTGCAAATGGCCGGAGGAGTCGCCGCTAACGGTATGCCTGTCCTCTACGCCAGCGGCGAGGAAGGTTTGGCCCAAATCAGGGCGAGAGCGGAGCGGCTGGGAGCGTTGACCGGAAATCTCGCGGCGATCTCCACCTCCAGGCTAGAAGATGTTCTTCAGGCTCTGGAAGCGGAGCCTCCGGCTTTGCTCATCCTCGATTCTATACAAACTATAGCCAGTTCCGAAGTCGAGGGGTTGCCGGGAAATGTAAGCCAGGTTCGCGCCTCGACCGCCGCGCTTCTGGAAAAATGCCGGGAACTCGGCGTCGCGCTAGTCATTGTCGGCCATGTGACAAAAGACGGATCCATCGCCGGTCCCAGGCTTCTAGAGCATATGGTAGATACTGTGATTTCTCTCGAAGGAGACCGGAGGCAGTCTTACAGTATGCTTCGGGTTTTTAAAAACAGATTTGGTCCAAACGAGGATTTGCTCGTCCTGCGCATGAAGACGCGCGGGCTGGAAGTTGTGGAAGACCCATCCACTTTTTTCTTGAACGAAAGGGATCCGGCTTTGTCGGGCGCGTCCCTGGTCATGGCTCTCGATGGTCGCAAACCTTTCGTCGTGGAAACCCAGGCGCTGGTTACCAGGAGTTATTTCCCGATGCCAAAAAGGACCGCGGTCGGGTTTGACGTAAACCGGTTGCATCTTCTCCTAGCCGTCATGGAAAAGAGGCTTAAGCTTAATTTTTCCCAGGTCGACATTTACGCCAAGGTCGGCGGAGGTTTCATTTTGAAAGAACCGGGCCTGGATCTCGCTCTCGTAGCGGCTATCTTGTCATCATACTACGATCTCGCTTTGCCGGAGAAAGCCATATTCTGGGGAGAAGTGGATCTGAACGGCCAGATAAGACCGGCCGCCGGACATGACAGACGAATTTCGCAAGCCGTGAAACTGGGTTTTTCGCCCATCGTCTCTTCCGGCCCCGGAGCGAATGATATGGGCGGGTCTTTAGCCGGACTTCGACGCGGGTTGTTCGGGAGAGGCGGAAATGGCGATAGAGATTGAAAGAAAATATCTGGACGCCGATTTTGAAGAAGTTGCCATGCGACTTCGCGAACTGGGAGCGAAAGAAATTGGCGCGCGCTTTGAATGCAATATAATTTTTGACGGCGATCCATCGATCCTGGAACAAAAAAAATTGTTGCGTTTGCGAATAAATATATTTCCGAATCGCGAAAGCCGCGTTCTTACCTGGAAAGAACCGGCCAGGAGCCAAGATGAGAATGGGTTCAAACGACGCGAAGAAATCGAAATTTCCGTGGGCGACGCGACGAACGCTACGATAATTTTAGGAAAACTTGGCTTCGCGCCCCGCGCGGTTTACGAAAAATTCCGCGCCTCGTATATTCTTGATTTTCAGGGCGTCGACGGTCGCGCGCTCCGGGCGCGCGCGGAACTCGATGAATTGCCATTTGGGAAATTTATCGAACTTGAAGGAGACGAGGACGCGATTGAAATCGCCGCCCGTCTTCTGGGCCTGAACGCGCTCCGGACAAGCGTCATGACATATCACGAGCTTCATAGGGAATGGAGGAGCCTCAATGGGCTGCCCCCGGCGATCGATATTAGATTTGATCCCGAGGACAAAGAGAAACTGGCGAAAAGGTTATGTATATCTACGGAAGCCTTGCCCGATCCGTCGACTTTCGCGAAATGGAAGGACTAAAAATTTTTGCGAACGAGACGGATTCGTTTACAGAAACTTCATAAAAGCGCGACATTATGACAAAGGATCCGGGTTCCGTAAGTTTGTTCCGCGAGCTGATTTGCTCATGAAGGCCGCGAATACCGGATTATTATGGCGCGGAAAATTTTGACCGGTTTACAACAGCGTATTAGGTTTTATATATACATAAATTTTCAAGGCACTGGAGCGCGACGGGATGGCTAACGATTCAGGGTATCGCGGACAAGCGGAGACTGATGTCGAAAACCGGATAGACGAACCGGGTCAATACAAGGTTTTAATGCATAATGATAATTATACGACCATGGATTTTGTAGTCGATGTCTTGCGTCGTATTTTTCATATGCCGGTCGATCGCGCCGCGGCGGTCATGATGCAGGTGCATACCAAAGGCGTGGCAACGTGCGGAATCTATACCAGAGAAATAGCCGAAACGAGAATAGCGCGAGTCCGCGCGGCGGCTCAACAGGCAAAATTTCCGCTCAAGTGCACTATGGAGAAAGTTTGATGGGCCTGTCAGGCAAGTGTTATTATTTTCAGGAAATGGTGAACGTATGCTAAGCAGAAGCGTGCAGAGCGTGTTGCGCGACGCTCTGATGGAAGTGCAGAAACGCAGACATGATTATTTGACCGTCGAACATGTGTTATACGCCTTTTTAAAAAGCGCGAAAGGACGCGCTATCCTCGAAGGCAGCGGCGCCGGGGTTGGCATCCTTCGCGAGCAACTGGAAGGGTTTTTTCAGACGCAAATGGAACCGGTGTCTCCGGGCGACAAATATGAAATAGCGCAGACCGAAGGCGTGCAACGCGTTATTGAGCGCGCGCTGAATCAGGTCCGCTCTTCCGGCCGGGATGTGGTCGAACTGGGCGATTTAATAGTAGCCATCATGGACGAAGAGGATAGCTACGCCCGCTTTTTCCTGCAAAAACAAGGCATCGAAAGAATAGATCTTATCACTTTTATTTCAAATAATTCCGAAACCGGCTCCTCGTGTTGCGGGAAAGACGAAGATTCCCGCGAAAAGGGCGATCCTCTCAAGGAATTTACCGTGGATCTTACCCAACGAGCGAAAGACGGCAAGATCGATCCGCTTATTGGCCGGGATTCGGAGCTGGACAGGGCCATCGAAGTGCTTTGCCGCAGACGCAAAAATAATCCTCTCTTTGTAGGGGATCCGGGAGTTGGCAAAACCGCTCTCGCCGAAGGGCTTGCCTTGCGGATAGCCAAAGGCGAAGTTCCGGAAATGTTCGCGGACATGCGGATTTATTCCCTGGATATGGGAACGGCGCTTGCCGGAACGCGTTATCGCGGCGATTTCGAAGGCAGACTGAAAGCCATTGTCGACGCCCTGAAGAAAAAACCGAACGCTATCCTGTTCATAGACGAGATTCACACGCTCGTGGGCGCGGGAGCTACTAGCGGCGGTTCCATGGACGCGTCAAATCTATTAAAACCCGCTCTCGCTAATGGCGAAATCCGTTGCATAGGCTCTACGACCTACGAAGAATTCCGCAATCATTTTGAAAAGGATCGCGCCCTGGCCAGACGTTTCCAGCGCATCGATCTGCGCGAGCCCTGCTCCGAGGACTGCGTGGCCATCCTTCAAGGACTCGAGGAACGCTACGCTTCGCATCATCATGTAAAGTATGGACCGGCGGTTATCAAAGCGATGGTCGAGCTGACCACGCGTCACGTCCGCGACCGTCTGCAACCTGACAAAGCTATCGACGTTATGGACGAATGCGGCGCCTCCGTCCGTCTGCGCGCCTCTGGAACCCAGGAAGAGCAGGCTCGCGACGCGCAAGTGTTGATGTCCGACGTCGAGCGCGTCGTGGCAAGGATGGCCGGGATTCCCGTGCGCACTGTTTCCAGTCGCGAGCGCTCGCGCCTTGCCAATCTCGAAAAAGATTTGAAACGTCTGGTTTATGGACAGGACGAGGCCATCGAGACCGTGGTCCGGGCGATTTTCCGCGCGAGGGCCGGTCTTTCGCAAGAACAAAGACCGTCCGGTTCCTTCCTCTTTTATGGCCCCACCGGCGTTGGCAAAACGGAAGTCGCCAAAAGTCTCGCTAATATAATGGATGTGGAGTTTATTCGTTTCGATATGAGCGAATACATGGAAAAGCATTCCGTATCGCGCCTGATCGGCTCCCCTCCGGGCTACGTAGGTTTCGATCAAGGCGGCCTGCTTACCGAAGCTGTCAGGAAGGCTCCCTATTCTGTAGTGTTGCTTGACGAAATAGAAAAAGCTCATGAGGATATATTCAATGTCCTCCTGCAAGTAATGGATTACGGCACCCTTACCGACAATACGGGCCGGAAAACGGACTTTTCCAATGTAATTCTGATCATGACGTCGAACGCTGGCGCTTTCGAAATGTCATCCAGCTCCATAGGTTTCGGCCAAAAAAATCCGGAAGAGAGTTCGCAAAAAGGTTTGAAAGCTCTAGAAAGGATGTTTACGCCCGAATTCCGGAACAGGCTTGACGCGCTCGTGCCCTTCCATAGCCTCACGGAAGAGATGATGACGCGCGTCGTCGATAAATTCCTTGGCGAAATTCGCGCCATGCTCGCTCAGAAAAAGGTCTCCATTTCAGTTTCCGACAAAGCAAGGCAATGGCTCGCGACGAAGGGCTTCGACCCGGCGATGGGCGCTCGTCCCTTGCGGAGGCTGTTGCGGACAAACGTTGAGGACAAACTCGCTTACGAATTATTGTTCGGCAATTTGAAAAAAGGCGGAAAGGCCAGAATAGCGCTGGAAGATGACGAGTTGAAAATCTCCTCCGTTCCGGTGACAAAGAACGATCAAAAAGACGAAAAGGCTCCGGAACTTGCCGATTCCTGACATTAGTTGGGTCAGGATATATAATGAGAGGACGCGGTTTCCCAATCCGGCGACCGCGTCTTCGGCATTCCAGCCTATCGCGAAAGGCGGAGATCTTTCTCCGGCTATGCTCCTGGCCGCTTATAGCCTTGGAATTTTTCCCTGGTTCATGCCTGGAGAGCCGCTATTCTGGTGGTCTCCTAATCCGCGTTGCGTTTTATATCCGGACGATTTCAAATTGCCTCGCCGTTCGCTCCGTTTTCTTCGCAATAGCCGTTTCGAAATCACCCTGAACAAATGTTTTTCGGGGGTTATAGACGGTTGCGCCGCGCCCCGCTCCTATTCCAGCGATACCTGGATTAGCGCGGACATACGCGAATCTTATATAAGATTGCATGAATTGGGATACGCTCATTCCGTCGAGACCTGGCTGGATGGCCAGCTTATTGGCGGACTATACGGGGTAGCGTTAGGACGCGTTTTTTTTGGCGAATCCATGTTTCATACTTTTAAGGAAGGATCACGCGCGGCGCTTATGGGAACGACCGCTTTATTAAAAAAATACAATTTTCATTTTATGGATTGCCAGAATCCAACGGATAATTTAGAGGATATGGGAGCGCGCGCGATTTCCAGGAAGCAATTTTTGCGGGAACTTAACGAAGCGATCCGCTTTGACGAAGGAGAGCGCTCAATTATTCCCCTGCGCCCTGGAGAATGGCGAGCGGCCGCGAAAAACTTGTTATCATCGTAACTAAACGGAATAAATCATGACAATCGAAGATATAAACGCTGTCAATCCCCTCTATGTGTTTCTAGGCATCCTGGCGCTGGTTTTCCTGATTATTTGCGTATTTAAAGGCGTTTATATTGTCAGGCAACAAACCGCAAGGATCGTGGAGAGGCTGGGAAAATTTAAGCGCGTCCTGCAGCCAGGGTTGCATTTTGTCATTCCCTTTATAGATCGCGTTTCCCAGCCAATTTCTTTGCGAATAGTGCAATTGGACATAAAGGTGGACACAAAGACGGAAGACAACGTCTTTGTGAAAGTGCCCGTAGCCGTGCAATATCAGGTAAATCCCGATAATGTGCGCGAGGCTTATTATAAACTGGAAGATCCGGAAGAGCAGATCGAAAGCTACGTTTTCGATATAGTCAGGGCCGAGGTGCCGCGCAAAACTCTGGATGATCTCTTTCTGTCCAAGGATGACATTTCCGAGGCCGTCCAGGAATCCTTGCAAAAAGTAATGGACGATTACGGCTTTATAATTCGCAGAAGCCTGATAACAGACATCACTCCGGACGCGAAAGTGGAAGCGGCCATGAATTCCATTAACGCCGCGAAGAGGAACAAGGAAGCGGCCGCGCATGAAGCTGAAGCCGCGCGAATCAAACTGGTCGCCGCCGCGGAAGCGGAAGCCGAGAGCAAGAAATTGCAGGGCGAAGGCACCGCCAATCAACGCAAGGCGATCGCCCGCGGAATCGCGGACAGCGTCCGCATATTGCAGGAATCGGGAGTGTCGGAAAGGGAAGCGAACGCCATCCTGCTAGCCACGCAACTTTTCGATATGCAACAGAGCCTGGGTCAGCATTCGAAAACCAACACCATTTTCCTGCCAATGTCGGCTACCGGAGGAAGCCAGATATTGACCGACCTTATGGCCGCGCTTTCCGCCATGGAAAAAAAGGACAAAAAAGGGGACGAAAATTAATCCGTCACTCCTTTTTTTCTTTCGCGTTTTGCCAAGCTTCGAGGGATATTTCCGCCCAGGAGATATCGCCGGTTTTTTCGCGAAGCTCTTTTAAAAACTTGACATATCGATCCCCGTCAAATTTGTCGTGGGGAATTTCTATTTCGTACCGGCTTTCGATCCATGGTTCGGAAATTTTATCCAGCGCCATAAAAGAAACTGGATTCCACCAAAAAAGGCCGATGCTCAGCATACTCGCGCCGTTGCCTTTCAACTCCAGAGCCTTATCCCACGCAAAGACGAAAGCGTCTTGCCATGGCGCGTCGCTTCTAGCGACAGCGGCAAGATTCCACATTTCTTCAGGTCCGCTAAAGATGGAATGACGCGGATCGAGATATGGAATACCATGAAAGATCTCCGGCGGTTCGCTATCGACCGCGCCAACGGCCTTGGCAATTTTTTTTGCGAGCGATTGCCTATGAGACACGGTTACGGCGCGATTAAATACGCCCATTATTGTAAAGGGATCAATCTCGTAACCGCGCGTCTCCCAAAATTCCGGATTATCCAATTTCAGATAATCCATCAGCGTAGTCCGCGCCGCGAGGGCCTGGATCTTGTCGAAAAGTTTATGTCTGTCATCGACAAAAGTTAGAATCGCGCTGGCCACAGATTCGTAAAAGGCTGGCCATTGAGGAGCAGTCATGGTTTTATTTCCTTCTTCGCGCTTGACCCGTCGTGGCGCGAATGATTATTTCCGGTCTTATTTCTTTCTTGCTTATTAACGGCGCCGGACTCTCATCGCGCATTTTCGCGCGCAAGGCTCCGAATGCGAGACGCGCGTTATGCGCCATATAGTGTTCCACGGTTGTAAGATTTATTCCTTGCAAATCCGAAGGGAAGTCGTTGTCGCAACCGCATACGCTATAATCGTCGGGAACGTTGAGATTCGCGGACGCGAGGGCGTCAAGAACGCCGTAAGCGAGCATATCGTTTAAACACGCGAAGGCTGTGAAAGTATCGCCGTATTCCTCAAGAGCCCGGCTGGCCAGTTCTTCGCCAAGGGCGCGCTCCACATGTATGTTATCGCGACAAGAGCCGGAGTCCGGATAATTGTCGAATAGCGTTAATGACCCGTCGGGAACCAATCTTTGCCATGCCGATCGCAATCCCTCAAAGCGCAACTGTCTGGCGCAAACGGATGAGCGCAGCGGGGTAGAAATACAGACGATATGTTTATGGTTGAGGGAAGAGAGGTATTCCGCGATTAATTCTCCGGCTCTAAAATTATATAAATCGATAATCTCGAAGGGCGCGCCGGTTTCGCGATCCGCTATGGCTACCGCCGGAGCAATTTTGCTTAATTTTTTTAATAGGCCCCGGGATCTGGGCATAAGCGTGAAAACGATTCCGCCGATGTCCGAATCGCCGATAGCCGACAAGATTTTCGCTTCTTCGAATCGATCGTCGCGAGTAGTATAAACAAAAACATTATAATCCGCCTCTTCCGCTTCGCTTCGCAAGGTTTGCGCGACCAAGGAATAATACCTGTTCGATAGGAAAGGGGAGATTACCATAATCGAACTTCGGGAAAAAATAGACAGGCGATCGCGCGAAGGAGAGCTGTAACCCATTTCCCGCGCCGCTGTCCGCACCAGGTTAATGGTCTCCTGAGAAAAAGACACGCCGGATTTACGGGAGAGAATCATGGAAATCGTTGTCGGCGAAAACCCCGTTTTCTCGCTTAAATCGGCTAATGTAACCTTTTGTTTCATCGCGCGGGAACTTATCCTTTCCGTATATGAAAAAACGCGCGGTAGCTTAATAAAGCTTGCCTAAAATTATCGCTACAGCAAATTGCGTATGAGACGCGTTTGTCCAGGGCATGGTTTTTTTTGAGGCGCGAGCGCGGCTCCGGGCCGCGTTTTCGTCCATACGCGACTTATTACGCCTCTTTCAGGGTTCTTGCGGCTTCGCGAAAATCCAGGGAATTTTCGTATAAGGCCCTGCCGCTTATCGCCCCGTCCAGGGAGCCGATAGGGGCGAGATTCGCGATTCTCCGGATATCCTCCATACTGGCTACTCCTCCCGCGGCGATCACCGGCAAGGACGTAATTCTTAACAAATTCTCGAGGGCCGCGAAATTTACGCCCGAACGCATGCCGTCGCGTTCTATATCGGTATAAATGAGAAAAGCCGCGCCCCCTTCCTCAAGCGACGGCGCTATATCGGGAATTTTTAAACCGGACGTTTCAGCCCAGCCGCGCGATTTGAGAACACCGTCCGCGGCGTCGAGAGAAACGCCGATCCTCCCGGGAAACATTTGTGTAAATTCGCGTAAAAACTCCGGTTGTTCAATAGCGATTGTGCCTATAATCGCCCTGTCGATACCTAGATCGAAAATACGGCCAGCGTAGTCAATAGTCCGGATACCGCCCCCAATTTGTATTTTTACGGGTAGTTTCGCAAGTTTCTCAATGATTGGAAAATTATCGCTCCGGCCGTCGAAAGCGCCATCGAGATCCACTATATGCAACCATTCCGCGCCAAGATCCAGCCATTTTTTCGCCGCGTCCAGAGGATTTTCGGCGTATATCGAACTCTCATCCCTTTTGCCCTGACGCAAACGCACCGCCCTGCCATTCTGCAGATCTATGGCCGGATACATGATCATAAACCCAGATCCTTTACGGCCTTCGTCAGGCCGTCCGCCGCGAGCTCGCGGGCGGTGAGCCATTTGCCGCGACGTTTTACAAAATCGCGGATCGTCAGAAGATTGTCGACGAGTCCGGCTTGTTTTTCCTCGAAAATGGCGCGCCCAGCGATAGAGCCATCCGTTATATTCAGGAGGAATAATTCTATCCTGGCGTAAGCCGATTCTGTAACTCCCGCTTCTGACCCTTCGCGTTCTTTCCAGTCCATGACCTGCGGAACGAGCAATAATTTGGCGTTGTGCTCCTTGCCGTATTCGAGCCACGTTTTAAGCGCCGCCGGTTGGGAAGAACTGCGCGCTTCGTTCCAGGTTTTCGGCAGTTTGCGAGGAGGCATAAAAGCGTACTCGCGTTCGTCGCCCTTCAACAATACGCGGCGCAGTTCCGTATCCAGGGCGATCAGCTCGTCTTCTGGAATTTTCCCCTGATTTTCCGGAATATATCCGGTAATTAATTGAGCCGGATCCAGAGGCTGGGTAAAAGGCGCCACGGTTACGCGTTGACCGGTCGGCGCGATTTTTGGCGCGTCCCTTCCGGATTTTACAGAACAGGCGCAAACGGCGCATGCGAAAAGTACGGTCGCCAGAATGGCGAACGCGCGATAATGGATTAACATAACACTCCTTTGGAGCTTCGAAGCGACGAACCCTCGTTTCGCATGGCTTGACGAAGGGCCTCGCCAAGGCCTTTTGCCGCCGATTCGAGCAAATGATGACCGTTGAGACCATAGAGAAAATTTATATGCAGATTAAATTTTCCCGCGAATGCGAAAGATTTATAAAATTCTCGCCATACGTCGATTTCCTCGCCTATAAGCGAGCGGGGAAGAAGCTCGTCTCCGCGCCAGACAAGATACGGTCTGCCGGATAAATCGATATCGACTGTCGTCAAAGCCTCGTCCATGGGAATCCGTCCGTTGCCTACTCTCCTGATACCAGTTTTATCTCCCAGAGCGGCGTTCATGGTTTCGCCAAAAACGAGTCCCGCGTCTTCCATGGTATGATGGGCATCGACGGCCAGATCGCCTTCGCAGACAATCTCCAGATCCATTCCGGCCCAAAACGCGATCAGTTCGAGTATATGATTAAAAAGCCCTATTCCGGTATCGACATTGATTCGGCCGGATCCGTCAAGATTCAGTTCCAGTCGAATCTCCGTTTCCCGGGTTTTCCTCGTCCTGATTTGTTTTCTCAATGGGGTCGGCGTCATCGTCTTCCTCATCTTTTTTAGGCTTTTTGCCAAAAATCGCGGCCACGCCTATGCTTATCTCGTATAATAACAGCATAGGCCCGGCCATCAGCAACTGCGAGACAACGTCGGGCGGAGTCAGGATAGCCGCCAGAACAAAGATGGCGACGACGGCGTATTTCCAGGCCTTGCGCATCATTTTCGAAGTGATTAATCCCATTCGGGCCAGGAAAAGCGTGAAGATCGGAGTTTCGAAAATCAGGCCAAAAGCGAAAAGCAATTTCAGAACAAAACTTAAATAATCGCCTACTTTAGGCGTTATGACAATTTCGGGCGTGGAATAGCTTATAAAAAATTTAAAAGCGAAAGGAAAAACTATGAAATAACAGAAAGCTCCGCCCGCCGCGAAGAACAAGGCCGAAACAAAAGCGATGGGTATAATATACCGCTTTTCTTCGTCATAAAGACCCGGGGCGACAAATGCCCAGATTTGATAAAAAATTACAGGACTCGCAAGAAACAAAGACGCGACAAAGGCGACAGTCATGCGGGTAAAAAACGCCTCCGGCAATGTGGTATATTGCGCGTGGGTTCCTTCCGGCAGGACAGCCAGCAAAGGGTCAAGAAGGATATCAAAGAGGGGATCGACAAAATACCAGCAAACGCCAAAAGCCAGGGCTACGGCTATGGCGCTTTTTAAAAGTCTGCTTCTTAATTCCGCTAGATGATCGAGCAAGCCCATGGAAGAAGGATCATCGTCGCTATCGCGCTCCCCGGAAGAAGGAAGCGTTTTTGTATTCGCGTCCTTTCCTTCGGCGGATGAGTTTTCCCTGATCTCTTCCATGAATCCGTCGCTGTTTAACTATTGACGCCGGAGCCGGTTTTATCGCGGCTTTCCGCTTCGGCTTTCGCGTTGGCCAGAGCCCGCGCGACCGGACTATCTTCGGGCAAATCGACCAGCTTATCGGGGACGATGGTCCTGGAGGGAGTTTCAACGCGAGCCGCTTTCTTTTCCCGTCGCTCCAGATTATCCGCTTCCGCGTTCAGGGTTCGCTGAAATTCGGTAGAAACGCGCCTGAATTCGCCCACGGCTTTGCCTAGTCCGCGAGATACTGACGCGAGACTTTTGGGACCCAGGGCGATAAGGGCTACAACCAGAATTACAAGAAGCTCGGAGCTGCCAATTCCAAACATTTTTATTCCTTATGGGAGATCGTTATTCCCATTCTATTGTCGCGGGAGGCTTCGAAGATATATCGTACACGACCCTGTTAACACCCTTGACTTCATTAATGACGCGCGAGGAGATCCGCGCCAATAATTCGTAAGGCAACCGCGACCAGTCCGCCGTCATGGCGTCCGCGCTATCGACGCAACGCAACGCGATTACATGCTCGTAAGTGCGATCGTCGCCCATTACGCCGACTGTCAGCAATGGTAGCAAAACCGCGAAACCTTGCCAGATTTTATCGTATTGGCCGGAAGAGCGAAGTTCCTCCCGGACAATATTGTCCGCGGCTCGCAATATTTCGAGTTTATCGGACGCGACCGGGCCAAGGATCCGGATGGCTAGCCCCGGACCCGGAAAAGGATGGCGTTTAATAAACGATTCGGGCAAGCCCAGTTCGGCGGCGACCTGTCGAACCTCGTCTTTAAACAATTCGCGCAATGGCTCGATCAGTTTCAGGTTCATTTTTTCGGGCAGACCGCCTACATTGTGATGGCTTTTTATCACCGTGCCCGAACCTGTCCGGGAAACGGACTCGATTACATCCGGATAAAGCGTCCCCTGGGCGAGATAACGTACATTCGGGAAATTTTTCGCTTCGTCTTCGAAAATTTCAATAAATGTTTCGCCGATGATTTTGCGCTTGCGCTCTGGATCCGCCACGCCTTCCAAGCGTCCCAGGAATGTCCGCGAAGCGTCGATAACCGTCAAATTTAAATCCAGATATTCGCGCAACATCCGGGGAACTTCGAGACCCTCATTCAGCCGCAGCAGACCGTTGTCCACAAACACGCAACGAAGTTTTTTGCCGATGGCTTTATTTAACAAAGCCGCCGTGACGGTCGAATCGATGCCGCCGGAAAGGGCGCAGATCGCTTCGTCATCGCCTATCTTCGCTTTGGCGTTTTCGATTGCGGAATTTATGAACGACGCCATTGTCCAGGAAGGCTTAATTCCCGCGACCTCAAACAGAAAATTCGCGATCATCCGCCGACCATCGACGGTGTGTCGCACTTCCGGATGGAACTGCGTTCCAAATATATTCCGTTTCCGATCCCAGATCGCGGCCGCGTCGATTGTTTCCGTAGAGCCGACGATTTCAAAACCAGGCGCGGGACGCGAGACGGCGTCCCCATGACTCATCCAGACCGGAGCGGGACTTTCTATATCCTTCCATAAAGGGCACTCCCGCGTAAAAACAAGTTTAGCAGGTCCATATTCGCGCGTTTCAGACTGGGAGAGTTCGCCCCCCAGGGCAAGCGTTATGACTTGCATGCCGTAACAGATTCCGAGAAGAGGAATGGAGAGATCGAGCAGCCTTTTGTCGAAAGCGGGGGCTCCCGGAGCCAGGGCGCTGGCGGGGCCGCCGGAAAGGATAATCGCCGCGGGAGAGAGGTTTTGAATTTCCTCAAAGGCCGCGGTCCAGGGATGAATTTCGGAATAAACGCCGAGCTCGCGAACGGAGCGCGCGATTAGTTGAGTTACCTGCGAGCCGTAATCAAGAATGAGGACAAATTCCCGGGGCATAGCGTATCCGTAAATTTATGATGTTCGCGAATCGCGCCGCGTCCCGCTCTCTACGGGAACGGTAGTAATAGCGGCTGAATATTTTTAATAATGACGCGCTATAACGCGAATTTGCTATGGGTCGCTTTTCCGGCCCTGTTCGCGGGATCACATTTCCGTCGTCGGAGTATGAATTTAATTTTCAACGCGATAATTGGGCGCTTCTTTCGTTATGACAACGTCGTGAACATGGCTTTCCCGCAAACCCGCGGCGGAAATTTCGCAAAAAGTAGTGTTCGTGTACAGTTCGTGGAGATTGGCCGCGCCAACATACCCCATGCCAGAGCGCAGTCCGCCCATTAATTGATATATGGCGTCCATAACGGCTCCGCGATAAGGCACGCGTCCCACTATGCCCTCAGGCACAAGTTTTTTGGACTGGTCCTGGAAATATCTGTCCGAACTTCCATCCTTCATGGCGTCGATGGAGCCCATACCCCTGTATATTTTGTAAGTACGTCCTTGATAGAGTATAGTTTCGCCGGGGCTCTCTTCCGTGCCTGCGAACAGCGAGCCGATCATCACCGAATGGGCTCCGACCACGAGAGCCTTCACTATATCGCCGGAGTATTTTACGCCGCCGTCGGCCACGCAACAACGATCCATCTCCCGGGCGGCTCGGGCCCCGTCCATAACAGCTGTTACCTGCGGAACGCCTACTCCGGCGACTATTCGCGTGGTGCATATGGAGCCGGGGCCTATACCCACTTTGACCGTGTCTGCGCCGGCCTCCAGGATAGCTCTCGCGCCTTCGTAAGTGGCCACATTGCCGGCTATTAATTGACAGTTGGGAAAAGCTGATTTTATATCGCGAACGGCGCGCAGAACATTGGCCGAATGGCCGTGCGCGGAGTCGAGTACCAGCGCATCCGCGCCGGCTTCGATTAATTGTTCGGCCCTGGGCAAGGAGCCTTCGCCAATGCCAATCGCCGCGCCAACCCGGAGCCTGCCTTTGCTGTCCTTGCATGCGTTGGGATATTTTTGCACCTTATCGATATCTTTCATGGTAATCAGACCGGCGAGGGCGTTGTTTTCGTCTACTACCAGCAATTTTTCGATGCGGTGCTCGTGCAGATGTCTTTTAGCTTCCTCGAGGGACGTGTTTTTTGGCACTGTGACAAGTTTCTCGTTGGTCATGACTTCCGCCACAGGCACGCTCCTGGCATCCTCGACGAAACGGACGTCGCGATTTGTCAATATTCCTACCAATTTATCGCCATCTATAACAGGCAGTCCAGAGACGCGATAATCGGCCATTAAATCCAGGGCTTTTTGCACGGAATCCGTAGGGGAGATCGTGACGGGATCGAGAATCATCCCGCTCTCGCTCTTTTTGACCTTTTCCACTTCAAGCCGCTGATTGGCTATGGACATATTTTTATGAATTACGCCGATGCCTCCCATCCTGGCCATGGAGATGGCCATCGCGGCTTCGGTGACTGTATCCATGGCCGCGGAGAGAAGCGGGATATTGAGAGGTATGGAGGGCGTAAGCCAGGTTTTAATATCAGCCTGATCCGGCGTGATTTCCGAATATCCGGGGATCAGAAGGATATCGTCAAAAGTCAGCGCCTTCCCGCGATTGGTAAACATGGTCGCCCTCATTGTTGCGATGAATAATTAATCAGCATAATATGTTTTTTTTCTAACGTCAACACCAACTCTCAAGGCGCCCAAAACATTCCGCCAATAAAAAAATTTTTTATATTAACGGGCTAAGATCTTCCGCAAAAAACTTCTATCGTATCGGGGAATCGGGCGCCATTGCCGAGAACGATGCGATTTATAGTTTGTTAGGGACTTCGTCGCCAGCTCGCGCGAATTTATTTAAACTTTCTTCGGGAAAAAGACACTAATTGGCGCCAGTAGGCAATTCTTGATAACCGGCGCAATGATTGCCAGGTTTTGGGTTCCTGGGACGGAGACGTGTTTATAAGTATTTTCCGGATACGCGCGAATACTAAAAAAGGTCGCGGAAAACAGCGACCTCATATATGGTGGGCAACGCGGGACTCGAACCTGCGGCCACCGCCTTGTAAGGGCGGCGCTCTACCAACTGAGCTAGTTGCCCGAATTTAACGCAAAAAAAATTTATGAATTTTCGCCAGGTTTGTCAATATTGAATAATTTTGAATTTCAATTATGCTAATAAGGAAGACGCGCCGCGAAATGTTTAAATTTCCCAACGCGTAACCGGAAACTTTCTCTTTTTAAACGGGATAAATTATGTCCAGACATCTTCAGGCGCGAAAGAGAATCGCTCTTATCGCCCATGACAATATGAAAAAAAGCCTGATCGATTGGTGCAAGGAAAACCGCGAAGCGTTGGCCAAACACGAATTATGCGGCACCGGAACCACTTCCAGACTGATTAGGGAAGAAACGGGTCTGCCGGTAAAATCCTATTTAAGCGGTCCATTGGGCGGGGATCAGCAAATCGGCGCGGCGTTGGCCGAAAATAAAATCGATATGGTTTTCTTTTTTTCCGATCCCTTGACCGCGCAACCCCATGATCCGGACGTTAAAGCTCTTTTGCGAATAGCGCAGGTTTACGACGTTCCCATCGCCATGAATCGCGCTTCCGCGAATTATTTTATTACTTCGCCTCTCTTCCCGGAAGCTTACGATTACGAGCCCCATCTTGTAGCGGGCCGTTGATCACGACATCTTTATATTTATCCGGGTCTGGCGCGCAGGCATTCTATAATCTCGCTCTTTATCCGGCCATCGATTAAAATATTTAAGCCGACGCCGGCGTTTATTCCGGCCAGGATATCGCTTTCCCGGTCGCCTACGAGGGCGGAACGGGCCAGATCCAGATTATGTTTTTCAGCGGCTTTTTTGAGCATTCCCGGAGCCGGTTTGCGATCTGGCGAATCCTCGCGCCATGGCGGCGTCCCGTCTTTATGGTAGGGACAATAAAAAATATCGTCCAGGGGACAGTCCTGGGCGATAAATTCTTTACGGATATGATCCATAAATTTCAGAAAGTCAGTTTCTGTATAATAACCTTTCGCAATTCCCGCCTGATTGGTCGCGATTATTAATTTGTAACCTAGCTCTTTAGCCGCGCGGCATAAATCGAAGATACCGTCTATAAATACGCAATCCTCGATTTTATAAACATAACCGTAATCTACGTTTATTACGCCGTCGCGATCCAGGAAAAGGGCTTTTTGTCGATCCGCCATTTGTTCCTATGTCAGGCCGACTTATTATGCCGCCGTAATGCCCGAAGCCTTGGATGTGGCCATGGTATAGATCTCATGAGGATCGAGAATAAGGATGACCGATCCGTCGCCCATGATAGTCGCTCCGGAAATACCTTTGAGATCGCCAAGGTAAGCTCCAAGGGGTTTAATGACTATTTCCTGTCGCTCCAGCAATTGATCAACTACCAATCCCAGCCGTCTTTCGTTATCATGAATAACCACTACGGAGAGCACTTCGGGGAGGGATTCGGACAGGCGGGGCACGCCCAGCATCTCGGAGAGTTCGACAATGCCCAGGACTTCGCCGCGCAGTGTTACGGCTTTCCTGCCTTTTACGTCTGTCAGGCGTACAGTCTCGATTTTGGTAGTTTCCGATACAGCATCCAGGGGGATGGCGTACATCTGACCGGACACATTAACCATGAGCGCGTCGATAATCGCCAGAGTAAGAGGGAGACTTAATGTAAAACGGGTGCCTTTCCCCAGTTCCGAAAAAGTGCTCACGCTTCCTTTAAGATTCTTGATATTTGTCCGGACGACATCCATACCCACGCCGCGGCCGGAAATATCCGTTATTTTTTCGGCTGAGGAGAATCCCGGCGCGAAAATGAGCTCGATAGCCTCGCGATCATCCATCTGGGCCGCTTCTTCCGGCGTAATGATGCCTTTTTTGATGGCGACTTCGCGCATTTTCGCGGGATCTATGCCTTTGCCGTCGTCTTCAATTTCTATGGCTACGGAATTGCCTTTGTGAAAAGCGCGCAAAGTAACGCGACCCTTTGGAGGTTTGCCAGCGGCGATCCTTTGCTCTTCGGGTTCTATGCCATGGTCGACGGAATTCCGGATAAGATGGACCAGAGGATCGCCGATGACTTCGACCACGCTCTTGTCAAGTTCCGTCTCCTCGCCTTCCATTATAAGATCAACTTCCTTGCCGCTCTTTTTGGAAAGATCGCGCACCAGGCGGGGAAAGCGGGAAAAGACCGAGGAAACGGGCACCATGCGGACCTTCATAATCGTGTCCTGCAAATCATCCGAAATTCTTGCCATGGCGTAAGTCGTTTCGGAGAGGCTTTGCGCGACCTCGGCGATATTTACGGATGATTCATTTCCCTCCAGGGAGCGGGCGATAAGCGTATACCGGTTCCTGTTAATAATTAATTCGCCGATCAAATTCATGAGATGATCGAGACGTTCGTGATCGACGCGAATGGTGGAGGAACTTTTATGCGCTTCGGCTGGAGCGGCGGCGGGTTTGGCCGCCGGGGCGGGAGATTTAGGTTCCGCTGGTTTTGGGGCGACTTTTTCCGGGACTTTCGCCGCTGGTTTTGATTCTTTTTTCGGCGCGCTTTCCTTAGGCTTATCTTGTTTCGGCTTTTCCTCCGGTTTTGGTCCGGTTTTCGCTCGCGCCGGTTCCGGAGCCTGACCGATGATTCCGTCCGAAATGGCTTTTTGCGCCATATCGTCAATTATCCCCGCCTCCTGATCGAGCATATCGACCATGAGCGAGAAATCGAGTCCAGTTTTGCGACCCTGATCAACTATTCCGGCTGTGCGATCGGCGTATATTTTTAAATCATTCTGACCAACAAAACCAGAAGCGTTGCGAATCGCGATGAGGCAACGATAAAGGGCGTCTATGGATTCCTTATGCGAGCCGTCCTTGCGCAATGTGGCCAGGGCCGCCTTTATAATTTCCATTTGCTGGTTGAAAGTCGTCTTGAATACCGCCGCGTCGTCTTCCTCATGCCCGGACGGGATAATCTGGGGATTGACCACTTCCACCGGAGCTTGCGCGGGATCTTCTTCCGGAAGGACGGCCGCCGTCCGCGCGTCGAGAAGTTCCGGAGGGAGGGCGATTATTTCTCCATCCTGCGCAAGTTTTAATTGCTTTACGGCCGGAGAAATATCCAAAGGCGTCGCCTGTCCCTCCGCGACATTAATCCTTTGAACCAGGGCTTCCATGACATCTACGGCCAGAAGCAAGAGGTCGATCAATTCATGGCTGGGCGAGATTTTTCCCTGACGCACATTATTTAACAAGGTCTCCGCCTCATGGGTCAGGGAATTTAATTCGTTATAGCCGATAATTCCGCTATTTCCTTTCATATTGTGAAAATAACGGAATAAATCGTTAACCAGATCGTCCCGGCCGGAGGGATTTTCCTCCAGTTCAAGCAAACCTGTGTTTAAAGATTCGATAATTTCGACCGATTCATCGATAAAATCTTTTAAATGACCTTCGCCAAAAGCCGTAAGCGCGTAAGGCGGATTTTGCGGCAAGCTATTGACCCAGTCCTTGCCGCTCATTCCCTGTTTTGTCTCGCGATTTTTTTGCGGAGCTTCAACGGCCGCGTCGGGAATTGGCTCGTCGGCGATAACCTGGGCTTCGATGGGATTATCATCCTCCGGTCGCTCTTGCCCGGATTCCTCTTCCGCGGATGTTTCGCTGTTTTCTTCGCCGGAAGCCGGATCCGCGACGGTGAGAGATTCCCCGGCCATTAACGCGTCGATTTGCTCGATAATGGATTCCGTTTCAACGTCGCCTTCGGTATTGCTGTTTTCCAGATTATCGATCATCTGACGAAGCGCGTCGGTGGAGGACAGGATGACATCCATGATCTCCGAAGTTACCTGCATTGTGCCTTTGCGGAGTTCGTCGAGAATATTTTCGGACTTATGCGCGAGATGATTGATCCGGTTAAGACCAAGAAAGCCGGAAGCGCCCTTGAGCGAATGCATGGGGCGAAAAATATCGTTGAGAAGGGTAAGATTGTCGGGAGTTTTTTCCAGTTCAAGCAAATTCGGCTCGATTGTCTCCAGATGCGCCTTGGCTGCGGCGATAAAATCCGTGATAAGTTCCGGATCAAAAAATTCCTGGCTCATGCGCTCGCCTTCGTAA